>CANFXY010000036.1 GCA_947451105.1 Bacteroidota bacterium
ATGAGAATACAACCCAAGACTGCATGCCAAAACATCCACAACAAGAAACTACCTTCTTGACCTTCCCAGAAACAGCTTATCATGTAATATACCGGAAGCTCTGTTGATGAGTGCTGATAGGCATATTGGTATTCAAAATAGTGGCTGTGAATGATGTAAAACAAAGAAAAGAAAATAGCAAGAACAGCAAAGGTATGAATGAAGAACATCCATTTACCAAGTTGCAATAGCGATTGAGAATCTCTGTTTACTGAAAGTGCATACGCAATACAAGATATAAGCGATGCAACAAATGAAAGCACAACTGCAAAGTGGCCAAAATTGCCAATTGCTAAATGCTCGTTGTTAAATACAATGGTTTCCAAAGTTTATTTTTTTTCGTATTTGCTTGGACACTTTTTCAATATTTCAGTCGCTTCAAAATAATCGTTGCGGCTGTATCCAATTAGAACCACTTTATCGGTTTTTTCTAAATCTTGAGGCTTGGCATTTCTATACACCACCTTTTTCTCCATACCTGTTGTATCACTGGCATAAAACTCAAAATAATTTGGGTCCTTTTGAGGGTCGTAGGTGCTAGGCATTGTTTTGCTCAAGGTAGTCACCACATGCAGTTTCATATTCGGGCGGTTAACAGCAATAGAATCTGCCTCTTTGAAGCAAACATATTTGCTGGTATCACCATAAAAACTCACGGCAATGGCCAAGCCAATGGAGACAACAATTAAAATAACGATGTGAACCGGTTTCATTTTTTGTCCTTTTCTAAACGGCTGATTTTTTTATCCAATCTGTAAAGGTAAAGCACAATCATTAAAAATATGATGCTGATGATTCCTACCACCACATATATTTTTCCTGAGCTTCTAAATAATGATTCATTGCCTTGGGCACTTGCTTGAACAAGTGCACTCAAAAACAAAAGACTAAGCGTTATTTTCTTCATTTTCTTTTTGAATTTCTAATAAACGGAAACGGGTTCTAAGTTCTGCTATCCATACAAACAATAAGCACCATCCAATGACTGCTGGATAAAATACCATTTCCATATTGTTTGTAGAGTTGTATGATTTAAAGTTAACCGACTCACCACTTCCTGGATGAATACTTGATTGTGCCAATTTCGGCATCACCACAATAAGGGCTAAGAAAAGCGGGAATACAAACACATTGTATACGGCTGCTAACCTGGCTCTTTTTTCCGAATCGTTTACTGATTTTTGAATCAACCAGTATCCGCCGTACATAGCCATACCTGCGGCAACCCCATTTAATTTAGGGTCATTGGTCCAAGCAGTACCCCAGGTATTGTAGGCCCAAAACATGCCAGTAAACAAACCGCAGAATCCCATGAGTATTCCAACATTTGTTAGCTCTGAGGCATACACATCGCGCTTTGTGCTGGGCTTACTCAAAAACATAATACTGTTTACCCATGCGGCCATAAGGATCAACATCATGCCGAACCACATCGGAACGTGGTAAAATAAATTGCGAATGGTTTCATCCAAAATACCCACATCTGTAGGCAAATTGATGAGCATTCCATATACCAAGGTGTATGCTACAATGAGCACCGCCAGTATTTTGTACCATGACTTTTGGAAGAATTTCATGCCTTTTCTATAACCCTGCGAAATTAGTCATTATTTGCGTATTCGTGTATAATTTTATTCAAATTGACTATAAATATTAAGCATAGGTGTATGACCTTTGCAAGCGCTCAAACAAGCTATTCCATGTTTAAAATTATTCGATCCATTTTATTTTTAATGCCCGCAGAAACAGCGCATTACTTTACGCTCAATGTCCTAGATGTCCTAATCCGCATTCCCCTTGTGTCTTCATTGATCAAGGCCATGTATAAAAACAACAAACAAAAACCTGTAGAATTTGCTGGATTAACGTTTCCAAACCGGGTTGGTTTGGCCGCGGGATTTGACAAAAATGCAAAGTATCTCCGTGTTATGCAGGCCTTGGGATTTGGCCATGTGGAAATAGGCACTGTTACACCAAAAGGCCAAGCAGGAAACGACAAACCCCGTTTGTTCAGAATCATCCCCGATGAAGCCGTTATCAACCGCATGGGCTTTAACAACGATGGCTTGGAAGACATTAAAGTTCGCTTAAAAAACAGACCCAAAGGATTAATCGTTGGGGGTAATATTGGAAAAAACAAGCTAACGCCCAACGAAGAGGCTGTTAACGATTATCTCATTTGTTTTGAAGGTTTATACCCTTATGTCGACTATTTCACGGTAAATGTAAGCAGCCCCAATACACCTGGTTTGCGCGCCTTGCAAGACCGCGGCCCTTTAACCGAAATATTAAACGCTTTGCTCAACAAACGCAAAAGTTTGATTGATGCTGGCCAAAAGAAATTGCCAGTGTTCTTAAAAATAGCCCCAGATTTGAGCAACGAACAATTGGATGACATTGTATTGTTAACCAAAGAAACAGGCATTGATGGCATAGTGGCAACCAATACCACGATAAGCAGAGAAGGTTTAACCGCTAGCCAAGCAGACATTGAAGCCATAGGCGCTGGTGGCTTAAGTGGGAAGCCAGTATTCGAGAGATCAACAGAAGTATTGCAATACCTCAACCAAGCCTTCAAAGGATCGGTACCGATGGTAGGTGTTGGCGGCATTTCGAACAAAGCCAACGCCGAAGCCAAATTGAATGCAGGGGCTGAATTGGTACAAATATATTCTGGCTTTATTTACCACGGCCCTGCCCTAGTGAAAGAAATTGCTTAAAAAATATTTAGACAATAAAAAACCCCGAACCAATGGTTCGGGGTTTTTTTATTTAGTATCTTGTTAAATTGCTTGAATTATCATCTAGTAAAATATGTAGTAGATGGCGTGGGTTTCTGGGTGAACAATATAACTCACAGAGCTGCCATCACCCATCAAGATGATGCCCGTGTTGTCTCTTTGGCCTGGATAAAACTCAACATCTGTTTTAGAAATTGCATAATCCAATTTGCTGCCAGCTGCATCCAATTTCTTATCTAAGTTGTCCATCTTCTGACTTAAACGGTCAAGCTTACTTAAAACCTTTGAACCTTCAATAAGTTCTTGGGCTTTAACATCTACTTCCGTCTCTATTTCTGGAACCAATTTAATTGGCACTGAACTTTTAATTTCACCTGTCTTAATGTCCATTACATTGTAAAAACCTTCTTTGTTTTTATAGGCGATGTAATGTATTTCATTGTTTGAAATGCTTTGAAAAGGAAATTTGTTGTACTTCTTCAACATAAATGACAACTCAACATTTCTCAACATAGCAATACCACCGTTAATTTTGATGTTGCTGTTTTCTTTTTTCAAACTTCTAACAGAAGAAAGCATGCCGTTTTTATCCGTTTCGATAACGATAAAATTGTATACACTTAATACGCGTGAATCGCTGTTGTCTTCGGTATCTAAAATAAATTCAGCACCAGAAACACCAGATGACTTTCCGAAGCTTTCACCAACAATTACGTAACCAGTTGGGGTTTCTTGAATGGCTTCAACTAAGAAATCTGTTTTACCATTAAACATGAAATCAGATTTTTCTACACTACCCAATTTGGTTTTCAAATCGGTCCATGTTTGGCCACTTAAAGCCAACTTTTCACCCTTGGTATTGGTTTTTAAAAGGAACAAACCTTCTGAAGTTTTGGCATTGTACCAAAGACCTTTGAAGTACATTCCTGCTGCGACAATTTCACCGTTGTTGTATATGATACCAGTTGGATAATATGTAAAATCTTCACCTGACAAGGCATAGGTTCCTGTTTGCGCGGCAAGACTTGAGAACATCTCCAAACGGGCAGAGAAGGTTTTCTTTTTGCTTTCACTTTGCGATAAAAACACCACGCAACCATCGTCAAATGGAAGCAAGGTTTTGATATCAGAAGCAGGCTTATCCATTCCGCTTTCATTGTATTTACCGGCCAAAGTAGCATCAGAATTCAAACTCAATAATTGGTAACCTTGGTTGACTAATTTTCTAACCCTTGGTTTTGGTTCTTCATATAAGCTGTAGGTACGAACCATGTAAAGTTTATTTGTTTCCGATAAAGCCCATTTGCTAAAGTATCCATATGATTCTAAATCGTTCACATCGGTTTGGTACTTTTGGTTTGAAACAATTTTTCCATTTTGGTCTAAAGCCACCATTTCCAATAATTCATTGTATTGGTTTTGGAACAATACAAGTGCTTGTTTGGAGTTGCTCACCACATCTAAAATTTGGCTACCCTCTTGCACTTCTATGATTTGTTTGTTCACCTTGTCTTCTCCCAACACTTGTAAAACGTACAAGTCTTTGTGGTCGTAGGCTCTGTTTTCACTGAATGAAATACACACCGCTTTTTTACCGGCACGGTAAACGCCCTTGACATCGTTGGCATTTATATAATCGATTTTATCTTGCTCTTGCGCGTTGGCTGTTGCGAAGATTAATCCTGTTAATAATATTAAGAAATTTTTCATGTTCATTCGTGTTAAAATTTAATAAAAGAGAAATGAAGTTTGTAGGTGGTTGAATTAAAGTAATACAGCAAAACACCTTCTGGGGTTACCAACATACTCTCATTGTAAAACTGATCAGCACCAGCGGTTCTATCTGTTCTCAGCAACAAAAGTGTTGCATCAGAAGACGTAATACCAGCAGGCTTGCCAAAATAAACACGTTTGCTTACATCTTCGAAATGTGCTGCAGGTGCTACCACATTGGCGTATTGAAAACTGTGGTTGTAACCGCGCAAAAACATCATTTTATTGTAAGTTCCTTGGTAAGAAAAACCGCGGTTCTCATTCAACTCATCTGCAATGTAAGACATGCTGTTTGAGAAAAAGTTTCTAATTTGGTAAGTTCTGATAGGCTTCCAAATTCTGTGTATGTTTTTCAATTCAGCATCATCTTCGTTGATGACATATATATCACCTAAAGTCAAATCGGCATCAAATGTAGATGTCACGGTTGTTCCGGCAGTTGGCGTCATAACAATCTTTTTCAAGAAATAACTTTCTGCAACAAAACTTAATTTGCCTTCGTTTTCTACAACATCCAATACCCTCAAAGATGGAGCCTCCATGTACAATGGTGTATTGTCTTCTTTAAAAGGACCAGCTTGTGCTTGAACAAATCCGAATTCAATTGACTTGTTCATAGAGGCAGTGCCATTCGATTGTATACGTCTAATGTTTACACCCAAGGGAAGATCAGGATAAACTGTGCTTTTTGTTTTTCCGAAATCCGCCACAATAACCACAGACCCATCTTGGGTTGCTTTCATCATGTAGGCTTCATAGTTAGGCGGCAATTCAGCCATTGGCGTGTTGGAAATTTCTTTTCCAGCTGCATCTAAAAACACGATGTTGATTAGGCCTTCCGTTGCGAAAGCGTTCTTTAAATATTTGCTCATCAACACCACACCATTTTTCCCAGCCACGGCTTGCACCAATTGGTTGCGGCCTTTCTCCGGTTGGATGCTGTAGTCCCATTGCTTGGCCAAACTTAGGTCATATTTTTCAGTGGTATGCCCCATTTTGTCGCCTTTCACCATGCGGCTTACATAAAATGAATTCGCATCCGCTTCTTGGATAAATACATTGTAGCTAAAACTTTGCTTGTCTTCAAAAGAAGTACGCGCCAATTCTTTGCCATCTTTGTCAACCACTAGCATCATGGCTGTGTTGTTGTCAATAAAATAGAAAACGGTTTTATCTCCTACAGGAGCAACAGTTTTAATTTTAAGCGAACTTTTAAATGGCACCTCAAGTGTGCTTAAAGATTCGCCTTTGGTTGTGTACAAACTAAGATAGTAAATACTTGGAGTCTTGGTTCTGTTAAATGTGTAGACGAGGTTACGGCTGCTGTTAATTTGATCAAAATAATCATAACTGTATCCAGCTTGCCAATCAACCTGAGCATTCACATTGAACAACTGAAGCAGCATAATTGCCGCTAAACAGAAATTTCTAATGTTCATATTGGTTAAATTCTATCCCGCAAAGATGCTTATTAATTGTGAGATTAACGACTTAAAATTGCGGCCTCAAAGTGAAAGCTAAAACTAGAATCAAAGGACCTGAAACCTTTGACTTACAAGAATTCTTAAATAAAAGTTTTTGTTTTAATAAATACGAATAACAATACAAAAAATCAGAAAACTATGCTTAAAAAAACTTCAGAATAAAGATAATAACGCCCACCAGCATGGTTGCACTTAAAATGCCTTTGCTGATCATGTCTTTATCCAAACGCAAGAACAAAAAGAACAAGCCTAAGTTACCTACCAAGGCCACGCTTAATACAGGAGCGAGAATTTTCCCATTCACATAAATGTTAAAATAGTCGGCTGCCGTAAAACCTGGATTGCTGCTCAAGAACACAACAAATGAAATCAAAAATGAGGTGAGCAGGCCCAGGCCTAAGCCTAAAAAAACTTGTTTCCTTGGGTTCATAAAATATTTTTCAAATGCTGTATCACCCCGTGTGAAGTTAGGTCGAATTTTGTTGGCACCACACTTACATAGTCATTCTCAACGGCCCATAAATCTGTATCGTTGTCTTCGGCATCCAAGTTTATAAATTTACCGGTCATCCAGTAATAGGTGTTTCCTGAAGGATCTTTGCGCTCGTCAAAATTCTCTGCGTATTTAGCGCCAGCTTGTCTGCAAATTCTATGGCCTTTTATCTGGTCTGTCTTCGGCATGTTCACATTCAACAAGGTGCCATAAGGAAGTGGATTTTTCAATATGGTTTCAGTGATGTGCTTGATGTGTGGTCTACAGTATTCAAAATTGGCTTCATGGCTGTAATCGCAGAGTGAAAAACCAATGGCCTGAACGCCATCAACTGCAGCTTCAACTGCGGCACTCATGGTACCACTGTATATCACATTGATGCTGTAGTTCGGTCCGTGGTTGATGCCCGAAACCATGATATCTGGTCTGCGTTTGCAAACTTTATCTAAAGCCAATTTCACACAATCTGCAGGCGTACCGCTGCATTCATAGGCTTCAATGTCTGCAAAAATAAAATTGCGTTTTAGTCTAAGCGGTTGACTAACGGTAATGGCATGCCCCATTGCACTTTGTGGTTTATCAGGTGCCACCACGATCACTTCTCCTATTTGGGACATTTCTTCTACCAAAACCCTAAGTCCTGGCGCAGTAATGCCGTCATCGTTTGATATTAATATCAGTGGTTTTTGTTCAGACACTTGCTCAGACATTTTATAGGCTCAAAGTTTTGCCATAACGCGGTGCAAGATTCTTTAGCATGTCTTGGGTCATCGCATCCAAGTCGAACGCTGGCTTCCATCCCCAATCTTTGCGTGCTTCTGAATCGTCTATGCTGTTTGGCCAACTGTCGGCAATTTTTTGACGGTGGTCAGGGTTGTACTCGGTGGTAAAACCAGGAACATATTTTTGTATAGACGCTGTAATTTCTTTTGGATCAAAACTCATGCCCGCCAAATTATAACTGCTTCTAATTTTAATTTGATCTGCTGGTGCATGCATAATATCCAAGGTTGCTTTTAACGCATCTGGCATATATAACATTGGCAATTCTGTATTTTCACCTAAGAAACAATTGTGCTTACCTGAAGTTAAAGCATCATGGTAAATACTCACTGCATAATCTGTTGTTCCACCACCTGGCTCACTTTTGTATCCAATCAAACCGGGGTAACGCAAGCTGCGCACATCTACCCCTCTTTTTTGAAAATAGTATTCGCAGTAACGCTCACCGGCCAATTTGCTAATGCCATAAATGGTGTTTGGATCCATTACACAATCTTGAGGGGTTTTGTTTACAGGTGTTGATGGACCAAAGACAGCGATAGAACTTGGCCAGTATACTTTACCGATTTTAAAATCAACTGCAGCATCCAATACATTGAACAAACCATCCATGTTCAAAGTCCAACCCAATTTTGGTTTGGCTTCTGCAGTTGCACTCAACAATGCCGCCAAGTGGTATACTTGAGAAGGTTTGTATTTATTTAAAATATCTGTGAATTGTTGTTTGTTTAAAATGTCCAACTCTTCGAATGGACCGGCTTTAAACACCTCATCTTCACTCTGACGAATGTCTGATGCAATGACATTGCTGTTTCCATAAATATTTCTAAGCGATTCAACCAACTCGGTTCCAAGTTGTCCGCATGATCCGATAACTAATATTTGTTCTGACATAAAATTCTAAGCCACAAAAATAAGGGGAAATTAATGAATATTTAAAACTTAGAATGCGCTTTGTTTCATGCTAAGATTTGGCCCCATTTCCTGCTATCCGCTTTAGCCCATTTGTCTCTGTCTGTTTTTTCAACATGCCCAAGGGCTTGCCGCTCATCCCGTAGCGTTCGCGCTTTTGCGCGATCTGCTCCTGGGACTGCTATCAGGTGGAGGCATCCGAAATTCTAAAAATCAATTTGAAAATTTGTGGTTTTTTCTATATTTTTGTATAACGGATAAAATCATTCTCTTTAATTACACAAAATAGCAACTTATTATGACCCCATTAGAAACCATTAAAAACAATCTAATAGATCATATCATGGCGACAAAAAATGAAAAAATTTTACACGCCATCGAAAATCTTTTCAAATCAGATAAATCTGAAGAAACATACAATTTATCTTCCCAAGAAATAGAAATGCTGGCAATGAGTGAAGCAGACATCTTAAATGGGAATTTGGTTTCTGAACAAGAACTTGACGAGCTGGACAAAAAATGGCTCGCCTAAAAATCTATTGGACAGAGACTGCAATCAAACAACGAAATTACATTTTTAACTATTGGATTAACCGAAATGGAAATCGGATTTATGTCTCAAAGTTAAATTCTAAAATCAAAGATCGCATAGCTTTATTGCCTGTCCAACCCGAAATTGGCAGGAATACGGATATTTACAACAATATATTTCTTGTGCTCGGACACTACAGCATTTTCTATCAATTTAAACAATCGGAAATTATTATTTCTGGATTTTGGGACAATAGACAAGACCCTTCGAAATTAATCGAGTTTCTAAATCAAAAATAATTCCTATTTTCGTTGCTGTATGCAGAAAGGACTTATCGCATTAATTTTCTTATTGGCCGCATTCCAAAGCAAGGCAGAAGATTCAAAAACCAAATTTAGCGCCAGCTTCGGTACCAATAGTTTTCTATTCAACAAAGGGATTATCGATCCCAACATGAACTTCATCGCCTATGGTGTGAATCCGCTTAAAAATTTAATCATTGGCGCTAAAGCAGAAAAGAAATTCACCGACAAAAAAGCCCTTTCACTTGGCTTGTTCTATTCAAAATCATCTTTGCAATATTTATACAACGACCGTCTCGGATGGAGCGTAGGACCGGGAGGTATTATAGACCATAAAGGGCATATTAAATATTCGCAAATCATCTTTAACAGCATCGGCAAATACAGTGTTTTTAAATGGCTGAATCTTGAATACGGACTGAGTCAAAGTTTTAAATTAAAAAACACATTCGACAACAAAGAAATTGGTACTTACACATCATGGACCGACACTTCTGGAAACAGCAAAATGAAAACCTATTCAATTGCGTATAGCTTGGGCATTGAGTTTGTTTTGCATAAACACATAAGTTTCGAAATCATACACAACAGAGGCATCAACAACTCTGTAATGCTAGAAAATACTTTGTATGGAAAACCATATGCGCAATATCCTCAAAAATTAATTTACACCAGCTTTGCGCTTAATTACAGGTTTTGAAACCATCTGATTTGAAAATCAAGAAAATCGAACCTACCTTTGCCCGCAATGTTTACAATACTGATACCAACCTGGAACAACCTGCCCTATTTAAAGGTTTGTGTTGAAAGTATAATCAAAAACTCCAGCTTTCAACATCAGATTATTGTGCACATAAACGAGGGTGCTGATGGCACGACTGAATGGGTTAAAGAAAACAATCTAGAGCACACATTAAGCGACCAAAATATTGGGATATGCAAGGCACTCAACCAAGCATCCATTCTCGCGAAAACCAAATACATTTGTTATTTCAACGACGACATGTACGCCCTTCCGGGTTGGGATTACCACTTGGTAAAAGAAATTGAAAGCATAGGCCATCAGAATTTCTTCGTTTCCTCCACCATGATTGAGCCAAAGCCTGGAAATGACTTGAATATTTTACAAGGACACGATTTCGGTGACTTAGAAACTTTCCAAGAAAGAGAATTGGTTCAAGCTTTTAAAGGTTTAAAAATGGACGACTGGAATGGCGCAAGCTGGCCGCCCAATATTGTACCAAGAAGTTTATGGGACAAGGTTGGAGGATACAGTGATGAGTTTAGCCCCGGGATGTATAGCGACCCTGATTTTTCAATGAAGCTATGGGCTGAAGGTGTCCGCTATTTCAAAGGTGTTGGCGAGAGCAAAGTCTATCATTTCATGAGCAAATCTACCGGCAAAATTGTTAAAAATGATGGCAGAAAGACCTTTATTCAAAAATGGAAAATAAGCCCAGGTTACTTCTATAAGAACATGCTTAAGATGGGCGAAACATGGAAGGGCCCGCTTAAAGAACCACGCAAAGGCTTGGTTTTTTTAGGCATGAAGATTAAAGTTTTTTACAAAAGTCTTTTTTAGTTTAAAAAAAAATCGTTTGTTTTGTGGTACAAATAAACCCAGATGAATACCATGAAAATGCGCATCCAAATCACGCTACTTTCGCTATTATTTATTTTTAGCACCCTTAATGTAGCGGCCCAAAAGAAATTATTCTTTAACATTAATGATGTAAAGTGTAAAGAAAAAACTGCCCACTACTACAGAATGATTGTTCCACAAGGTTCATTGTTCAGAGTTACCGAATATTTCATTGAAGGCAACCAAATGAAAATGGAAGGCCAATACAAGTCTAAAAAATTAGAATATGAATCAAGAGAAGGTGACTTCAATTGGTACTACTGCAATGGTCAAAAACGTATTGAAGGCCATTACAAAAATGGAAAAGCTACCGACAAATGGACCTATTGGTACAAAGATGGTCAAGTTCAATCTGAAGGATCATATGTTAAAGACAACAAAGATGGCGAGTGGGGATTCTATTACAGAAATGGCGCAGTAAAAGTAAAGCCTACCTATATCGATGGTGATATCGATGGTATTTATGCTTCTTTCTACGACAATGGCGATAAAAAATCTGAATTTTTATACAAAAAAGGGAAAGCAGATGGAAGCTTTACTGTATACTTCAAAGGCAACAAAGTAAAAAGCAAAGGGTCATATTTGAAAGACAGTTTAGATGGCACCTACGAGCGTTTTTTCATTGATGGAAAATTGGCTTTCAAAGGCGAATACAACGACAACAAACGCTCAGGTACTTGGGAGTTCTTTCACCAAAACGGAAACAAATCTGCTGAAGTAGATTACAACAGCAAAGGCAAATTCACCAAAGGAACTTTCTTCGATGAAGATGGCAAAAAATTAAGCAAAAAAGTAACCATCGACGATCTATTCAAAGATGCTGAATACCCAGGTGGCAAAGATGAGATGTACAAAGAAATCAACTCTAGACTTGGAGATAAGTTAGATTTCAAAGGCGCTAAAGCTGAAAAGTACACCATTGTAGCTTATTGCATTTTAAGCATAGACGAAGAAGGAAACATTGTTGAACGCAAATGGGAAATTCCTGATGGCGATGATGATGACAATTGTGAAGACAAATACGATGTAATCAAATACATCAACTCATCAATTGATGATTTCCCTAAATTCAAACCAGCTAAGGCTTACAACCGCAACTACGAAGACGAAGTAATTATCTATTACAACATCGACTTCTCTAAATTATAGTTCTGTTAAAACAGAAAACAAAAAATCCCGTAGTGAATCATCGCTGCGGGATTTTTTTATGACATAATTATTGGTCCCTGTACCAGAGACTTCACTCCGTTACGTCACGGTACGGGATAAATTATTCGTTATTGATTATTGATGTTCATGTAGAGACAAGGCATGCCTTGTCTCTACGAATGCGAAAAAAAACGAAATGCTGTCTCAGGTGTTGTTTTGCGAAGCTGCGCATGTTTATGCATTTCGTAATAAACCATGGGCGTTACCCATGGCTCGAGATATGTCGGCCTTTCAGGGCTTTGTAGTTGTTGAAAAAAGATGCTATCGCACCCCTTGTTTCTAACAGCATGATGATTATGGTTCTACTTATTGGTTAATTTTTAATTGTTGAAAGTAATTAATTGGAATCAAAAAAATGCCCCGCTCTTGCTCTTGCGGTATTGGTTATTCGTTATTTGTTATTAAACGAAATATCGATGCAATAACTCATAAACTATAACCTAAACCCTACTCCGCCCACCAAAGTGAAACGGAGGTGGGTACCCTAGACCCTAATTCTTATATACCCTAATTCTTAATCACCTTCACTTGATGCACCATCCCAGATTTAGACACCTGTAATACATACATTCCATTTTGCAAAAATCCTAAATCTATTGAGCAAGCATCAGAATCAGACTCCACAATTGAATGGTAAACCAATTGTCCTAAAACATCGTATACAGAAACCGCTGAACCACCTTTAACCGCAAATTCAATAAAAGAAGTAAAAGGATTCGGATAAGCAAGCATAGCATTTGAATGTTGCAATTCATTGATGCCAGTTGGTGCTAATGTGCAATACACTGTGTTGGTATTTCCGGCAAATTGATTGTCATAGAAAACAGAAGCCGTGTTGCGCAAATAATATCCATTGCTTAACGGTTTGCTCACCACTTTAAAACCAATATACGAACCGCTGCTTGAACTCTCGTAATCCTGCGTTGAATTGGGTGTCAATTTTATGTTTGGAAAATGCCAAATTAAGATGCCTCTGTTTGAATTGTTAGGGTCTGTTTGCACTTCGGTATAATAGGGCTTATTGCTTCCAGTTTCTTCAATGTATGACATGTCCAAATTGATGTCCAATGTATCAATAATTACTGCATAATAAACAGTGTCTACGCTAAAATTATTAAAGGAAATATGGTAACGCAAATCGCGTTCACTCGGATCCAAATAGGTGATTGAATCGCCCAAACTTGGGGTTGGATAAATGTCTTTTCTAAAGGCTTTGAAATTCTGATTAATCTCTTGCGGAATAGAATCGGTATCATCCCCAACAAATGAAGAACTACCAGAAGAAATGCTTGAACTTGCCTTGGCGGAAAACTGACTGGCCTTATCGAAATATACATCCTCAGGATAACCAACATAGCCGATAAATCTTTTCTCACCCGGCAACAAATTATTGTAGTCCCAGCGCAAAGTTGAATCATTTACTTTTGTATTAAATGTGGGCGAAGTTTGCTCTTTGGTAAACAAAGGACTCTTGTGCAATTTGATGCTGCCTGATATCGGATTTGATCCTACATTTTCATAACTTAATATATACTGTACCTTTTTATTTTTTAGCACTTGCTTTCCCTTTGGAGAATTAATGGTAATGCGTATATCGTTGACATTAGGCAAACGGTTCAAAGGAAATTGGATGCTGTCCAAATAAACACCAGGCGAGAATGTTTTGTTGACTGCAGTATCTGCACAGTTGCTGCGCACATAATTCCTAAATGGCTTCACCACAAAACGGTTGGTGCTTATTGTGTTATTGGGAACTAAAAACTCAACCAGGCCCTTTTCATTGGTGAATACTGCCTTGTTTAATATCGGAAACTTTATGTATTGTTTGGACAAACTTTTCTCATTAGGCTCTTGAATGCAATTGTTGTTTGAATCTAAAAACACCTTGGCCCTCAACAAGGCAGCGTTGGGATAAAAACGCACCACAAATCGGTTCGGATTCCAAACGCTAAGAGCTTGCTTGGGGTTTCCTGATGCAAACAATACAGTCCGTCCTGATGCGATGTAAGTGGCCTCTGAAAAATTATTGCCTATGTTCTGCCAAGTTGCACCATTTAAACGCAGTATCGACTTCCTATTGACATCTCCTTGCACATAAAACGATCCACTTAGCACCAATTTGGCATCATAAACCACCAATTCCGAAACCGCCAGACAAGAATCTAAATTGTAATTAATTTCTGTAAAGGTATTTGAAACCCTATAGATGCGCTTGTCTCTCAATGTAACCGATGAGATTCCATAAATGGTATTTCCATCCAAAGCAATTTTTTCTATTAAGCGCGGGGTGTTGGCAAAACTGTCGCCCAAATTAGATTTCTTAAGGCGGTATATGTATTTTGATTTATGCTTGTTGATGCTGGTAAATTGGCCACTAAAAGCCACGACGCTGTCATTCGATGCAATGTCTATCACCACATTGTCGGGTGCACAACTCTTACACAAATCGAAATACTCTGCAAACTTAAAACCGTTAAAACGGCCCAAATAAGGAATGGTATCTTGACCTATGGTATAAAAACTTCCGCCTAAAATTAGATTTCCTTTTTGTATGTCTAAACTTAAAATTGATGCCAGTTGGGTGTTAGGCTTTTTAAACAAAGCGAAACCTTGCCAGTTGTTTCCATTATATTTTACCAGGGCATTGTAGGCAGAATTATCAAACAAAAAATTTCCCGCTACATAAACTTGACCACCATACTTTTTAATGTCCATAATCTCTGCCGTTTTGTTCAACGTGAGCAATGGCAAGCGCTTCCAATTAGATCCTTCATTGATGGAAACTTGCCAAAAAGAATTGTTAAGATCAGCTCCCGCTTTTGATATTGCAATCAATTGATTGTCTACTGTTATGAGCGAAGGTACATTGTGGGTATAAACACCCTCTGGATACCACACCTGGGCATTACTTGTATTAATTAGCGCCAACAAAAAGACTATGCATGCAAAGTGTTTTAGTTTCATTTGATCAGATATAAAAGTTTTAAGTTGATTCCAAAATTAACGGCGTGTTCATTAGCTCCAAAATTGTTTTTAAATCTGCCCAATACGGATGTATTTCCATACAGAGAAGACTGTAACATCATATTTTTGCCTACTTGATAATTGATGCCAATATTCAAATTTGGCAACACATTTAAACGCCTTTCAAAACCCTGCAAAGTTTTGTAATAATACAATTGATTGTTTTGTGGATTGAGCAATTTAGTTCCAGTGGTTTTACTGGTATAATCTACAATCAAAGTAGTTCCTAATAGCATCCGCATTCTGCTGCTGATGTTTAACACGCGAGAAAATGCAAGTGGCACTTGTACTTTATTAATTTTCACTTTGTTTTCTTCGTTGATAAAGGTATCGCGGCCACGCAATAAAAAGTACCCAATTATTTGTGTTCTTCCCGGATTGTAAACGGGCAAGGAATCGTATACTTTGTAACTGTATTTGTAATTTGAAACAAATGTTTGGCTGCTGGCTTGAACACCGATTGAAAATTGTGTTTTATATTTTAAAATGCCTACTTCTATCCCTTTGGTCCATGACACACTTGGCCTATCAGCAGATTTACGAACTGAATTATAGAAATCGTTGTTGGCTTTGGACAAAATTCGCGAGCCATAATTGATTTGATTTACCATTGCCACATAAAGACCCAAAACTGGTTTGCCAGGTTTCTTCCAATCGTCAATGTATATTTTCTTTTTCGCTGAATCAGCTGTAACAATATTATTCTTTGGCTTGGGTACTTGAATTTCCTGGGGCAATTCCCTGTCCTTCACTTTCTCCATAATTTCGAGAGAGGGATCATTGTTTAATTCAGGCTTGTTTTCCAATTTACCCAAGACAAAACCGTTTGGCTTTAATAATTCAAATCGCTTTTCTTTAATGGATTCAAGCGTGTTTTTATTTGTTTCTTTTTGTTTCTTCGCATTAAGGGGTTTTGAAGCTTGATTTTTACTTATTTTAGCTTGATCCTTATTCGAATTATATCTGCTGGTATTCCTACTGCTTGATTCTAAAGAAAGGTTTGAATTAGATGTCGAATTAGTCTTAGGATTCGCAACTACCTTTTTGTCATCGTCTAGGGTTAATGCTTGCTCAGCATTCTCATTAACACTTGATGTATTAGTCGATTGACCATTTCCTTCCAACGGTTTTGAAACTTGATTTTGAGTATTTTCATTTGTGTAAATATTATTTTGAGCTAAAGCATTTTCTGAAGCTTGGGTTTTAGAACCTGTGGTAAATAATAAAGACAAACCAATAAGTAAAGCCAATATTCCTGTCCCTAACCACCACCAAAGTTTACGACTCTTAGCAGCCAAATATTTTTTGTACGTAATTGGCCAATCTTCAACACTTGGCTCAATTTCAAATCCATTAAATTTTTCTTTAAACACATCTTGGTTGCTAAGTGCAGCGCGCTCTAGGTCTAGCTTTGATTTGGTGTTCAACCAATCCATTTCGGTGACTTCCAATTCGAAATCAGAAAAAGGGCTTACAGGCACTGAGGCATCCGTTTCAGTATACTGCGACTTTTTACCATCGATAGCCTCCATATCTTTATTGGATACTAAGAGACTCAAACTTTTCAGTTTGTTCCTAAACAATTCGTCGATATGATTTTTTTTGCGTGTCACTTAGCTTGCAGCCTGTAATTTTTTAATTTCCGTTTTTAACACCGCACGGGCCCGGTTGAGTTGCGATTTACTGGTTCCTTCGCTAATTCCTAAAATGGTTGCTATGTCTTTGTGGGCCAATCCATCAATCGCATACATATTAAAAACAATCTTATAGCCATTCGGTAGTTTATCGATCAGCTCCAACAATTGCTTTTGAGACAATCCATCTGGTTCCACAAAATCATCTTCCAAAAGGGTATTGTCATCATTTAAGAAATAGTCATCGCGAACAAATTGAACTTTATTTATTTTTTTCACCATGTCAATGGCCGTGTTCATCATCACCCGGGTAATCCAGGTATTGAAGCTGCTGCGGCCTTCATATTTGTGAATACTGAGAAAAACCTTGACAAATCCATCTTGCATGGCATCGCGGGCATCATCAATAGAAACAAGGTAGCGCCTGCATACACCTAGCATTTTGGGTGCAAACAACTTAAAGAGCTTTTCTTGGGCCCAAGCCTTTTCAGCTTTACATTGTTCGATTATTTCATCAATCTCATTCACCTTGTGTAATCAGCGTTTTGGTATTTGACTGCAAGATAAGAAAAAGGTTGCAATAAGATTTCAAAAATAATTTTGAAAACTCTTTTTGCATTTATGGAATTATCCCCTACCTTTGCAGTCCTTTAATTTTTTTCAAGCAATGAAACGTACATTCCAGCCATCACAACGCAAAAGACGCAACAAACACGGCTTTAGAGAAAGAATGGCCACCGCAAACGGTCGCAAAGTAATAGCAGCCAGAAGAAAACGCGGCCGTAAAAGGTTAACCGTTTCTGACGAAGGCAGACACAAGCGCTAGTCTTTGTGATGCAACCTCATGAGCAACATGAGTGAACATAACATTAAGTTAAGTCTTTCTAAACCAGAACGTTTACGAAACGTTAAGCAGATAGATTTTCTATTTAAGAACTCCACTTCAATCAAAGGTTTTCCTTTGGTATTTAGCTACTTGCTTTTTGAAAATCCTCAACAGGCTCAGATTCAAGCATTGTTCGCTGCGCCCAAACGCAACTTCAAAAAAGCTGTTGACCGCAACCGTATAAAACGGGTTATGCGCGATCGCCTTAGGTTGTTAAAGCCTGAATTGACCGACGCGCTCAATGGAAAATACATCCAATTTGCATTGATTTACACCTCACGTGATTTACCGGATTACATGGCAATTGATAAATCATTGAAAAAAATAATTTCAAAATTACATGATTCGACCAGGGCGTAGTTTGGGGATATTGCTCATTAAAATTTACCAATGGACACTTTCGCCATTGCTCCCACCCTCGTGCCGCTATACCCCCACTTGCAGCCAATACGGCATTGAAGCAATTAAAAAGCATGGCCTTATCAAAGGCGGAATACTCACAGCCAAACGCATTTCTAGGTGCCGACCAGGTGGCGGACATGGACATGATCCGGTACCTTGACCTTCTTCGCTAACGCTTCGAAGTTGCAAGAGCCCTGTGGTAGAGCATTCCACTCCCCGTGGCAGAATTCGCTCAAAGCTGCGAATACGCCACAGGGCAGGTTGTTCCATGCACACCACAGGGTGAAACAAGAGCCCAGTTGCAGAGAACTCCGCTTCCCATGGCAGAAACGCCATAGGACAGGTCGCTGCATTCACGCAACGGGCTTGACAAGAGTCCCGATAGCCATCGGGAGAGGAAGGCGATCGATCCCGATAGCTATCGAGATTGGAGATTTCGTTTAATACTCAGGGGTGATCCCAGTGGCAGAGAATTTTGCTCCCCATGGCAGAATTCTCTATCACCTTCGCTTACGCTGCTGTGATTAAGAAAAGCCGCGAATACGCCACAGGGCAGGTCGCTACATTCATCCTGCACTAGATCACGCTCAGAGCTGCGGGAACAGAGCAGGACAAAGCGCCACGGGATGGCTATATTATTTCGTTTTTAAATACAAATTGTAAAACACCCCTGATACGGCATTACTCGAAACACACTGTGGGTTAAACGGAAAGGCGCCATGTGAATTTTGGATTCAAAGCCATCGATATTCTATGTAAATGTTATATCGTTTGTTTTTCGTATTCGCAGAGACAAGGCATGCCTTGTCTCTACATGAACCCCGATAATAAATAATAAATAACTATTAACAAATAACTTTTAACAAAAATAACTATCGGATAATTTGCATTTGTAAGCTATCCGATATATTTTTGTAAAATGAAATGGCCGGTTGATTTATCGCATATTGATAAAGAATTACAAGTTCTTTATTCAAGATTGATTGAAAAGAAATCGGTTCTTACTAAGAGTCGACCCATTCCATGTATTGCCATAAAAAAAATCGCAGAACAATTGGCAATTGAATGGACCTACAATTCAAACAGCATAGAAGGAAATACCTTAACCCTTAGAGAAACCCAATTGGTGCTTCAAGAGGGCATAACCATTAAAGGTGTTTCACTTCGAGAACATTTTGAAGCTGTTAACCACGACAAAGCCATCGATTTTGTTGTTTCTCTGTGCAAACCTAATTACGTTTTGAATACCAAAGACATTTTGGCTGTGCATGCTTTGGTATTGCGAAGCATTGAAGACCATGACGCTGGGCGTATTAGAAATGCTGGTGTCCGCATCTCCGGAGCTAATTTTACACCACCAAACGCAATAAAAGTTCCTGATCTTCTAGACGAACTCGTTGACTATACCAACAAAAACCCTGACCATTTAAACAGTCTTGAACTTGCGGGTGTTTTTCACCACCGCTTTGTATGGATACACCCATTTTTTGATGGAAATGGCCGCACAGTTAGGCTCATTATGAACCTGCTCTTGATGCGCGATGGATTTCCTCCTGCAATCATATTAAGCAATGACCGCAAGAAATATTACGATGCTTTGAACAAGGCCAATAACAGCGATTATAACAAATTGATACTTCTCATTGCCCAGGCCTTAGAGCGCTCATTGAATATTTACATCAACACCCTAGACGACACCAACGATTTATACAAGCCAATTTCTCAGCTTATTGAAGAAGCCAATTTACCTTATGGCCAAGAATACCTCAGCCTACTTGCTCGAAAAGGCAAGCTTGATGCGTACAAAGAGGGCCGCAACTGGCTTAGCACGCAAGATGCAATTAGGAATTATTTTGAGGGGTAACGAAGCACCCTCAACCCTCAACCCTAATCGCCACCACCGGATGTATCTCTACCGAATTTTCTGCATGCCCCAAACCATGGCCAGCCTTGTCAAAAAAGACAATACCAGTAACGCTTAACTTTGGTTTATTCGTGAAAAATTTGGTTTGGGTTGTAGGTGCCCCAAAGGCAGAATCTATGGTTTTTCGCGCCTGGGTGTATAATTTAACCAGTACAATATTGTTCTTAATGGCTGGATGCTGTGGGTTGGGTATTTCTGCAATAAGTGTGCTGCTGTCTTTAGGGTCCATTAAAATTAAATGGTAATCGCCATCGGCTTCTCTGCTGTAGGCCAAAAGCAAAGCATACACATGAACCTTTTTTTTCTCTGCAAGCGCGCGTTTGCCACTATCAAGTTCGTGTGGCTTTGGCTTAGGTGTAAATACAGGATTGCTTAATATCGAGATTTGCGTGTTTTTAACAGGCAGATGCAAAATCCTTTTGCCCGCAGTGTCGGTGAGAGACTTCACCGATCCACGGTAGGCCTGTCCATATACATTTACAAACAGGAAGGCTACAACAAACAAACAAAATACACGCATAGAATAAGAACGCAAAAATACAGGCATTGGTATCACAATTTGAAAAGTAAGTTGCAAATCTATTTTATTTTTTAGGGCCTAATTCCACCCGTTCGCTATAGCCCAAAATTGCCTGCCCTGTATTTTATTTGCCAGGTTTGGCTTCTTGCCAGTCGCCACCCTTGGCATTAAAATACTTTGGCCACCCATTTTTGGGGCTGCCGCTGCCAAGTGGGGCAGACATTCGTAAAACTTACAGCATTAAATAAAAAAAGCCATCAGTTTTGTCTGATGGCTTTTCTTTGAGTTCCCGATCTGTTTTAAAATATGAGCGAGCAATCTGATGATCACCCGCTCAATTTACACAAATACACAAAAGGGGATCTGTTTACGGGCAGTAAACTTTATCTTTTGTCCGCTATTAGTTCTTTAATAGACGGATGATTTTTGATTCACCTTCGGCAATTACGCTTACATAATATACACCTGGGATGAATGAAGCAATATCGATGCTTTGAACTAAACCAGCGTCCACAACTTTGTTGTACACTGTTTCGCCCATTGAGTTTAAAATTTGGATGTGAACTTCGCCTGTCGCATTGTTCTCAGTGGTGATGTTTAAAGCATCTTTCGCTGGATTAGGGAATACGTTAACATTTAAAGTTGAAGCCTTAGAGAAGTTAACCGCAATTGCTTTGCTGTAGTTAACGCTACCGTCTAAGTCAATTTGTTTTAGTCTGTAGTATTGGAAACCAGCTACTGCTTTGTAATCTACCAAACCGTAGTTGTTTACAACATTGGATGTTTTAGCACCTTTAACCGTTCCAATTGCTGACCAAGTTTGTCCGTCTATTGATTTCTCAACCACGAAAGCCATGTTGTCTTTTTCGGAAGCTGTAGACCATTTGATATCAATGTTGTTGCTATTTACTTTTGCAGAGAAATCGATAATAGAAACAGGAAGTGGAGACAAGAAAGAGGTGTTTGGATTTGTAGAACCAAATACAAACGAGGTGTTTGGTGATATTGCAGAGCTTGCAGTAACAGAGTAACCACCAGTTATAGATGCAACCGTTGCATCCAATTTGGTCCATTTGTTGGTACCGGTGTTAAATTGTGCTAATTCCAAATAACTAATTGCATCGGTTGTGGTTCCTTGAACAACAGTTTGACCAAAAGTACTGCCAGTGCTGTTGACGAAAAACTTAAATGTAGCGGCAGGGTTAGTGCTAGAAGTAGAAATTGTCCAATATTCTAATCCAGATGCACTGTTTAAGGTGTTGTCAATGGCTTTGTTCGGATTTTCCGTACCAATATATATTAGATTAATGTAGTGTGTACCGTATGCTGCATTACCCACACTTGATAGAGGAGAACCAGAATTTGAAGATCCTGCAGGTGTTAACTCTATTGGTGCATATTGAGTTCCATTTCCTGTAGGATAAATTGCAGCAGCCTTAGTTCCTTGTTTAACATACACACGTATTGTACCATTTACGTTGCGGTCATCTGCCGCACCTGAAATAGTATTTGCATTATTATCAAAAGATAACAAACCGTTGTTGATTGTATTGATATCATTCGCGGAATTAAAAGTCAAATTACGGGTAATCAATTCAGCAGTGTCTATTGTCAATGTTCCGTTGTTAACGTAAGTTCCTCTTACACCGGTATTAGCCGCGTTGCTTGTATAGATTTGACCAGTACCACTTAAAGTTCCTGTTCCTGTAATATTAATTGGGAAGGTGTAATTGCGAATA
>CANFXY010000037.1 GCA_947451105.1 Bacteroidota bacterium
GTTGATATGTCTGAATTCGCTTCAGGTGTATATGTTGTGAAAGTGATCGCTGAAAACCAAATCGCTACTAAGAAAATTACAATTGCTAAGTAATTAACTCTCTCAAATTAATAATCAAAAGCCTCGACATTTGTCGGGGCTTTTTTTGTTTATGGTCCCAGTAGCAGAGATTTTCGCTTTGCTACAATCACGCTACGGGATGTATAATGTCCCAGTAGCAGAGACTCCACTCCCCCTCGCCCCGATGGACGCGGCAGCCCTGTGAAGATTTGTGACAATACAACTGCGTGTTTTTGTGGGCGAGCGGCAGTAAGCCAATGAAAACACCAGCAGTTGCTGGCACAAATAAACAGGCTAAAGCAAACAGCGGGAATAGGCGACCATGCAACTAAAAAATAGAAATCAATAAGCAAAGCTGCAAGAGCCCCTGTGGTATAACATTCCACTCCGTTCCATGCACATTACGGGGCATGCAAGTGCAAGGGTGGGGCAATTTTTTGGATTCCAATTAATGACTTTCAACCAATAACCAATAACCAAAACCGCAAGAGCCCAGTTGCAGAGAACTCCGCTTCGCTGCATTCACGCAACGGGCTTTAGCAAGAGGGCTGAGGAGGGCAATCGAACTGTGTTGAATGTTTACGTTAATTAACGGTTAACCATTAACCATTAACTAATAACTAATAACCAATAACTAACTAAAAATCTGAAAGACAATAAAACTCATCAGCCAAGCAAATCCGCTCATGTAAAAGAATTGAACCAAGGGCCATTTGATGGAATGTGTCTCTCTATAGGTTACAGCCAAGGTGCTGAAACATTGCATGGCAAAGGCATAGAAAATCAACAAGGATAAGACTGTGGCAATAGAATACAGTGGCTTGTTGTCAGAAACTCTTTTTTGCGAGGCCAAGACCGCACTTAATGTTTTTTCATCGTCAGGGTCACCTACACTATAAATGGTTGCGATGGTGCCCACAAAGACTTCCCTTGCGGCAAAACTGGTAACCAAGGCTATGCCTATTTTCCAATCGTAGCCCAAAGGCTTTATGGCTGGTTCAATGGTCTTTCCCAATATGCCTGCATAACTCACTTCCAAACGCTCACTCTGGATTTTTAAGGCCTTGTCTTCCGCCGTATAGTTGGAATATTTATGGTCTATTTCCTCGAATTTATTACCTGGCGCATAGCTGGCAAGAAACCACAATACAATACTGACCAAAACAATGATTTTTCCTGCATTAAACACAAAATCGCCAGCCTTGGCTTTGATTGCAAATAAAACATTTTTTAATCTTGGCTTTCTGTAATCAGGTAATTCTAAAATGAAGAAACTTTTTTCTTTTTGTTTTAAGATCAACTTAAAAATAAAGGCAAACAATAAAGCGGCAACGAAACCAAGCAAATACATGCCAAGTAGTATTAGACCTCTCAAATCAACCCAAGTTTGGTCCTTTTCAATAAACAATAAACTTAGGAGCAAAGTATATACAGGCAAGCGTGCCGAGCAACTCATTAATGGTGTAACAAGAATGGTGATCAAACGGTCTTTTTTGTTCTCTATATTGCGACTGGCCATAATGGATGGGATCGCACAAGCCATGCCGCCAATTAATGGTACCACCGATTTGCCGTTTAAGCCAAATTTACGCATGAGCCTATCGGTAATAAAGCTCACCCTAGTCATGTACCCACTGTCTTCTAATACCGCTAGGAGAGCGAATAAGATGATGATTTGAGGCAAGAAAACGATAACGCCACCAATGCCCGGTATAACGCCGTCGCATATCAAAGAACTAAACATACCTTCAGGTAAGTTGTTTTTTAAGGCTTCTGAAATAAATGCAAATCCGATTTCTATCCAATTCATTGGGTATTCAGCGACCTTAAAGATCAACTGAAACAATAAAAATAAGGTGAAGTAAAAGGCTAGGAAACCATAAATGGGATGAAGTAAAACAGAATCTATTCTTTGGGTGAAGTTTTTATTCTTTTTAGCATCTTGCTCTAGGCAGCTGCTAAGGATTTTATCAATTTTGTGGTACCTAGCAGTGGTTTCCGCTGATACATCCAGTTCGTTTTTCTTCGCTTGTTCAGGATCTTCTTCTTTTAATTTATGAATTTGGTCTTGTAAAAAGTGTCGGTAATTGCTAAAGAAATTTGAATCGCTTATTTCACCACCGTCATAAAATGTGCTTTGATGGGCGGAATCAACTTTGATAATGGCCTCTTTTAACTTGGCCAATCCAATTTCGTTTCTTGCATTTACTGGGCAAACAATAACCCCTAAATGTTTTGAAAGTTCCGCAATGTCAATACTGATGCCTTTTTTAGCCGCCAAATCGTTCATGTTTAGCGCCAATAACATCGGATAACCAAGGTCAGCTACCTGAGAGTATAGCAATAAATTACGCGACAAGTTTCCTGCATCGGCTACAAATACCACCAAATCTATTGGTGCATCTTGGGGCTCAAGTAAAAAACCAACGCTGATTAACTCATCTTCTCCCTTCGGGTGTATGCTGTATGTGCCAGGTAAATCGGTAATCGAAATTTTTTGATCCTCTATATTGAAATAACCCGTTTTCTTTTCAATGGTGGTGCCAGGTAGATTGCTTATTTTTTGATGCAAACCCGTCAGGGCATTGAACAAGGTTGTTTTGCCTGAATTCGGATTGCCCGCTAAAACAATATGTTTAACCTTGTTAGGATTCAATTTTCTTTAAAGTTATTTCTATCAATTTTGCTTCTTCCTTTCTTAAAGCCAAAATATAGCCATTGATGTCAAATGCAATTGGATCGCCAAGCGGAGCCGTGTATAGTCTTTTGATTTTATTGCCTTCAAAACAACCCATCTCAATTAACTTATTCCTAAGGCCTGAAAATTCAACATGGTGTATCATGGCAGTATCTCCTTGCTTAAGCTCGCTCGCATTCATTTTAATAGGGGCGCAATTTAGAACTTTTCTAAATAATAACATTTAAAAATTATTGCTTTTTTTTATGACGCTCGACAGGTTCTTAGGGCTTGTTCCCAATTGTATAAATAAGTATCTTCGCCGACCAAATTAAATGGATACAAATAGAATAACTGTAGCATACGGAGATGGCATAGGTCCCGAAATCATGAAAGCCACTCTAGAGATTCTTCAAGCTGCAGGGGCCAATTTAGATTACGATGTCATTGAAATAGGAGAGAAGGTATACCTCGCTGGAAACACGGCGGGAATATCCAATGAAAATTGGCATGTTTTAGAAAAAAACAAAATCTTCCTTAAAGCGCCAATCACCACCCCTCAAGGTGGCGGATACCAAAGTTTGAACGTTGCTATTCGCAAAACTTTAGGTTTGTACTCCAATGTTAGACCATGCATCAGTTACGCACCCTATGTGAAAAGCAATTTTCCTAAAATGGATTTGGTCATCATCCGTGAAAATGAAGAGGACTTGTATGCAGGCATAGAATACCAACAAACAGATGATGTTTTTCAATGTTTGAAATTGGTGTCCGTTCAAGGTACAGAGAAAATTATCCGCTATGCGTTTGAATATGCTGTGGCAAATAACCGCAAGCACGTTACCTGCATGAGCAAAGACAATATTATGAAAATGACCGATGGTTTGTTTCATAAGGCTTTCGACCGCATTGCAAAAGAATACCCGACCATAACAACCGACCATTACATTATTGATATTGGGGCGGCCAAATTGGCCAGCGATCCCGAGCGTTTTGATATGATCGTAACCATGAATCTCTATGGTGATATTATCTCTGATATCGCTGCAGATGTTGCAGGTTCTGTTGGATTGGGTGGCAGCAGCAACGTGGGAGAAAATTTCGCCATGTTTGAAGCCATTCACGGTTCCGCTCCAGATATCGCAGGTAAAGACATCGCAAATCCAAGTGGCCTTCTTAACGGCGCTTGTATGATGTTGGTGCAAATTGGCAAGGCTGATGTAGCAGAGAAAATTCAAAATGCACTCCTTAAAACCTTGGAAGATGGCGTGCATACAGGGGATATGTATAAGGAAGGTATTAGCAAAATGAAAGTGGGAACCCAAGCATTTACCCAAGCAGTTATTGAACGTTTAGGACAATTGCCTGTTCAATTCAAACCTGTTCACCTCAACCACAATGCAAAGCCAATTGTCATTAAATCGCCCACCGTGCCAAAAACAGAAAAACTTCTTGTGGGCGTAGATTTGTTTTTAGACCTAGAGAATAAAACTGCAGAAGAACTTGCTGCAGTCTTAAACAGCATTTCCAACTCCCATTTGAGATTGGATAGAATTTCGAACCGAGGCGTTGTGGTATACCCGAACGGACATGCATCTACATTTTGCACCAACCATTGGAGGTGTCGTTTTAAACAAGTGGATGCTGCATTGACCTATAACAATGTACTTGAACTTCAATCACAGGTAATGGCTATGAATTTGGATATTATAAAGGCCGAAAACCTTTACCAAATAGATGGCAAAATAGCCTACTCGGTAAGCCAAGGTGAAAAGTAGTTTTGTCGACAATATAGCCAATGCATTTGCTAACGAGGCCAATCAAGACCGCGCAGATGCTATGTCAGCTTATATGAAAAATAAGTTTGTTTTCTTTGGTATACCTGCACCTAAGCGAAAAGAAATAGTTCTTACTGAATTGAAAAATCTAAAGCTCAAAGACGCAAATGAATTGCATACTTTGTTGTTGGATCTTTGGGAAAAACCAGAGCGCGAATGGCAATATACTGCTATGCTTGTTGCTGAAAGGTATAAAAAGCTTTGGAACCTTGACAGCATAAGGGTCTTTGAAGATATGTTGGTCAATGCCAGTTGGTGGGACACTGTTGATACACTAAGCGCTCATTGTGTTGGTCCTTTTTTTCAAAACAATCCTGAACTTAAGAAAACCTATTTGTATAAGTGGGAAAACAGCAACAACATGTGGTTGAAAAGGGTTTGCATTATACATCAGTTGACCTACAAGCAAAAAACGGATACGGATTATTTGGAGAAAATAATTTTCATGAACCAAGAGTCCAAAGAGTTTTTTATTCAGAAAGCCATAGGTTGGGCGCTAAGACAATACGCAAAGGTTAATCCAATATGGGTAAATAGCTTTGTCGCTTCAAATACTTTGAAGCCACTATCTAGTAGAGAAGCCCTCAAAAATATTAAGTTATAAGTTTGGTCGTTTTTTTTTAAATTTGCAACATTGAAAATAGAAGATGAAATAAACCAGTCTAAGTTCAACAGCGCTCAGGAAAAGGCGATAGTGAATATCATCTATACTGCAAATGCCATTGAAGATGCTTTTAAAAAGGCCTTAAAGGTATATGGAATCAGTTTGCCCCAATACAATGTACTCCGCATCTTAAAAGGGAGAAAAGATGGTCATGCAACCTGTGGCGATTTAAAAGATGTTATGTTGGATAAGAATCCAGACATTACCCGTTTGTGCGACAAATTGGTTGAGAAGAAACTCATCTTGCGCAACAACAACAAAACCAATAGAAGACAAATCTTATTGAAGATTTCTGAAAAGGGTATAAAAGCGCTTGAAGAAATTAATCCAATGTTTGAATTGGTAAATGTCAACCTAAGAAGTGTTGACGATGCAGAGCTCTTGCAGTTATCTGACATTTTAGATAAAGTTAGGGCAAGTCTAAATCCTTAGTATTGGTATAGCTTTTGTGTAGCTAAAATTAAATCTTTATTATATATGAAAAAACTTTTGATTGTTTCGATCATTTCCATTTCACTTGTGTCCTGTGATGTTTTAAAAACGGTGGCCACTGAGGTAGCAACGGATGTGCTAAGCGCGCCAAGTTCAGCCGAGGCTGCTGGTGGACTTAAGGATGCCTTGAAGCAAGGCTTCGGAAATGGGGTTAATGTTCTCTCTGCCGCTGGTGGTTTTAACAAAAATTCAGCCATTCGAATCTTACTTCCTGCTGATGCGCAAAAAATTGCCGATAAATTAAGGTCTATTGGCATGGGCAACCAAGTTGACAATGTAATTAACAAACTAAATGAAGGCGCAGAGGCGGCTGTGTTGACGGCTAAACCGATTTTCATGGACGCTGTTACCAATATGAGTTTTACCGACGCCATGGGGATTTTAACCGGTGGAAAAGGCTCTGCTACAAACTATTTGAAACAAAATACAAACACTGCACTGAGCAATGCATTTAAACCAAAAATTCAGGAGTCTCTAGACAAGGTGGGTTTCACGGCCAATTGGAGCGATTTGGTAAATATTTACAATAAAAACCCCTTGGTTACCAATAAACTTAATCCTGATCTCAATGGCTATGTAACAGAAAAAGCTTTGGTGGCATTGTATAATAAAGTTGAAGAGGAAGAAAATTTAATTCGCGATAACCCAAGTAAAAGAGCAACTGATTTGATGGTAAAGGCATTCAAATACGCTGATACCCAAAAGAAATAATCAAACATATTTTAAGTGCAAAAGGGACAATTGTTTTGTCCCTTTTTTTATGTTATTTTTTATGTGTCTCTAAGAAATTGAGCCACTCTTGGTACTTGTTGTTGCTAAGCACCCTGGGGAATTTGTTTTGTGAACCGAATTTTCCTTGCTCTTGCATCCAAGTAATAAAGATGTCTAAAGGAAGTATTTTTACTTTGATTTCTTTTAGTGCATGCTTTCTTTCTGTTGCATAATCGTCATTGCTCAAGCAAAGGTATTCGTCAAGTTTTAGAGCAACTTCTTTTTCATCTAGTCCGTCCTTGTCACAGGCTATATACCACTGGTGGCTGTGTTCTTTGTCTTTGCTAATGCCTTTAACGGTGTATTCATTAATCGGTTCTCCAATGAAGTCGCTAAGTTGAGAAACCGCAGTGTTCATGTTGTCAACACTTAAATGCTCGCCGCATACACTTAGGAAGTGCTTTGTGCGTCCTGTAATCTTAATTTCGCAACTCTCAGTATCTGTAAATCGGATGGTGTCACCAATCAAGTAACGCCAAGCCCCTGAGCATGTTGACAGCAATATGGCGTAATCCTGGTCTTTTTTTACCTGCCTTAAATTTAAACATTCAGCATGCGGACGCACGTCGTTGTTCTCATCAAAATTGTCTTCATTAAAAGGAATGAATTCATAAAACATTCCATTTTTGAAATTTAAACGCATGCCGTCAACGTCCTTTTTGGCTTGATAGGCAACAAATCCTTCTGAGGCCAAATAGGTTTCAAAATACATGATGGGATGATCAAGCAAGGCATTTAAGCTCTTTCTGTATGGCTCAATGGCAACGCCACCCCAAATGTAAACACTGAAGTTAGGCCATATATCGTGTATGTTTTTTAGGCGGTATTTTTCAATGATATTTTCAAACAAAATTTGAATCCACGCTGGAACACCTGCAATGGCTACAACATCCCAATTGGGCGCCTCTTCAACCATGCGGTCAATTTTATTTTGCCAGCTTTTCTCACTGCGGATATCCAAAGACGGTTTAGAAAAACGGTCAAACCAAGCCGGCACATTGCTGCTGGTTATTCCACTCAAATCGCCTGCATAGGTATCGCCTTGGTCGTTGAAATACAAACTGGTGCTGCCGCCAATAATTAAATAGTCTTTGGCTAAATAGTCTTTTGGTATATCTGTTTTCGCAATGTTAATGATTTGTCTGAGACTTGCTTTGGTGATAGACTTTATCATGTCCTCAGATACTGGTATGTATTTGCTGCTGCCCTCTGAGGTGCCGGAGCTGAGAGCAAAAAAGTCAATTTTACCAGGCCAGGTTACATTCTCACTTCCATTGTAGGCTTTTTGCCACCAATCGTGCATCTTGGAATAGTCCATGATAGGCACCAATTGTTTGTAGCTGCGGTATACAGTTTTTGATTTTAGCACCGAATTGAAATGGTGCTTTACGCCGTATTCAGTATCCTCCGCTTTTTTTAATAATTTCTTAAGCGTGCGCAGTTGTTGCCTATAAGCTTTTTCTTGATTCAATGTAAATGGCAGCGTGATGCGTTTGCCTGCATTTACAATTTGCTTCAGTATATTCTTACGGTAACTATTGGACATTTATTTAAGAATCAATTAGTGTTTATCTGTTCAACAGATATTGGTTTATTTAAGATCGAAATCAACAAAAACTTCTTCGCTGGTTGGATGCGCTTGGCAGGTTAAAACATAACCCTTTTCCACTTCATCGTCCTCCAAAGAAAAATTCATATCCATGCTAACACTTCCTTTGGTCACTTTTGCTCTGCATGTGCAACAAACACCACCTTTACAAGCAAAAGGCAAGTCAGCACCTTTCTTCAGAGCTGCGTCAAGTATGGTATCACCATTGTATGGCAAATCGATTAGATACGTTATGCCATCAATTTTTACTGAAACAGATGCATTGCTTGATTTATCTGCACTTGCAACCACCTCAGTTTGCAATGGTCTGTTTGCCTGAGCAGCTAGAGTGGGAGTGGTGAACAATTCAAAGTGTATATTTTTACTGTTCATGCCCTGAGCAAGCAATTGGTCTTTAACAGACATAATCATGCTTTCTGGGCCGCACAGAAATGCTTCGTGCGCATTGGCAATGTTGATCAAGTTGTTGCTGTTTAGCGCTTGGCATTTTTCAGCATCTATTCGGCCATTGAGAATAGGAACATCAACCGATTCTCTGCTCAAGATATAATGAACCGTAAAACGGCTTAAGTACATGTTTTTTAGCGCTTCGATTTCCTCTAAAAACATAATTGAAGCGGTGTCTTTGTTGCCATATACCAAAGTGAAACTGCTGTTTAATTCAGTTGCCAAGGTGGTTTTGATTATGCTCAACATTGGCGTAATTCCACTGCCCGCAGCGAAAGCAAGGTATTGTTTGCTTTGACTTGGATTTAATTCAGTGTAGAAATGACCACTCGGTGTCATCACCTCCAAAGTATCGCCTTCTTTTAATTCTTTGTTCGCATAGGTTGAAAACAATCCGTTTTCAACCATTTTAATACCAACCCTTAGCTCGCTGTCTAATGGGCTGCTGCAAATTGAATAAGAACGCCTAACATCTTCACCTTTTATGGTTTGACGCAGGGTGATGCTTTGTCCTTGAATGAAGGTATATGAACTGCTTAATTCTGAAGGGATTTCAAATGAAATTGAAACAGAATCGCTGGTTTCTTTTTTTAGATTTTTTACTTTTAAAGTGTGAAATTTTAAAGTCGACATGTTGTAATAAAAAGGAGCACAAATGTAGTTAAAATTTCCAATGTTTTAAACCCAAAAATTGGGCAAATTGATTGGAATAATTGCGGTGATTTAGCAGCTAAAGCATTGGCTCATGGTTGCTTGCAATTAATTGTTGCCTATAATTTGGTCAATGTCCAATTTGTACACACTGTCTAAATGCTGGTTGTTGCTGATGTTCAAGTTCAGGTCTTTTAAAATTCCATTTGACACATCGTAAACAATACCGTGGATGTATACAGTTTGGTTTTGAGCCCAAGCGTTTTGTATAATGGATGTTTTCGATAGGTCAAAAACCTGCTCCTGTACATTGATTTCTACCATTCTTCTCGATTTTTGGTCGATGTCTTGTATGGCGTCAATTTCGGCTTTGTGCAAACGGTAAACGTCTTTAATGTGCCTTAACCAGTTGTCTATTATCCCAACTTGTTTGTTCTCCAACGCGGCGTTTATGCCTCCACAGCCATAATGGCCGCAGACAATGACATGTTTAACTTCCAAAACATTCACAGCGTAGTCGAGCACACTCAGCATGTTCATGTCAGTATGAACCACCATGTTTGCAATGTTTCTGTGTACAAAAATTTCACCTGGTTCGGTCCCTGTTATTTCATTTGCAGGCACTCTACTGTCTGAGCAACCTATCCAGAGTATTGGAGGGTTTTGTCCTTTTGAAAGTCTATTGAAAAAATTTGGGTCTGTTTCGTTTTTTTCTGCAACCCAACGTTTGTTATTCTCGAAAATCCTGTTGTATAAATCAGGCATATAAGTTTGATTTTATTTAATTAAAAGTGAAAAGAAAAGAGTTTTAGTTTTCGGTTTTTTAATTAAATGAAGTCGGGTGGGGGACTGTCTGGAACAGAATAATGGTTTTGTATAAAGGCTTGATTAGAATTAATGCCAATAGATTTTTTAGATGTTTGGCTGCCTCCTTGAAATGCGAGCAGCAAGGCATCATAATCGCAATCTTCATAGCAGTCGTCTTGCTCTACTTCGTCAGACTCTGAGGCATCTATAGAAATGTTGTAAAGAAATTTGTAGGCCTTGTTGAATAATCCCATCTTACCCGCTGTTTGTGTAAAAGCAAAAACCGTAAGAAAAGAATATAGTAAGATAGATTTAAACAAGTCCTCAAATATAAAGGAAACAAGCGAAATAGAAAGGAAAATTTTCAAAAATGCTACTTGGTTCAATTGGATTAAGCAAGCAACTTTTGTTTAATTATTTAAAAGTTTTTGTTTAATAAATTGAATTTACAAAATTCTCAATATCAATGGTTTGTTGATTTCCGTCGACTAAGTTTTTTATACTTACTTCGCCTTTTTCAATTTCAGAATCACCAACAATTATGGCCCATTTTATGTTTTTGGTATTGGCATAATCCAATTGCTTTTTAAGCTTGCTCGCACTCGGGTAAATCTCTGTTTTGTATCCTTTTTCTCTGCATTGATTTGCCAAAGGCAAACAATAGTTTATTGCGGCCTCATCCATAGGGCAGAATAAAACATCTGCAAAACTTGAAGTTTGTCCATCAAACAATTGCAATTCTTCCATCACATCAAATAGGCGGTCAATTCCAAAAGAAATGCCTATGCCCGATACTTTTTCTTTTAGTCCAAACACTTCGGTTAGGTTGTCGTAACGACCACCGCCGCTAATACTGCCCATTTTTACATTGGTTGGCACAACTTCAAAAATGCATCCGGTGTAATAATCTAGGCCTCGGGCCAAACTGCCATCAAGTACAATTTTATTTAAATCAGCGCCACAGAATGCAATCAATTTATTAAAGTCCTCTACCGCTTTTGCGATCGATTCGGTTCCTGATAATTTTTGTTCAAACTCGGCAATGGTTTCAATGGACAAACTTTTCTTGTTTAACAAAGACAAAACCGTTTGCACCTGTGTTTCATTCAAACCAATACCATTCAATTCTCTTGCCACACCATCAACACCTATTTTATCTGCTTTGTCAATAATTATGGTAATGGTTTTGAAATGTTGTTTCGCATCTGCTTTTTCACATACAGCTTCTAAAAGCTTGCGGTGGTTGATGCGTATTTCATAGTCTTGTATTCCCAATTTGGCAAACACCGTTTGGTAGATCTTAATGAAGTCTGCTTCACACAACAAAGAATCTGTTCCTAAAACATCGGCATCGCATTGCCAAAATTCTCGGTAACGTCCTTTTTGTGGTCTATCGGCACGCCAAACAGGTTGAATCTGGTATCTTTTAAAAGGGAAACTGATTTCATGTCTGTGCATTGCTACAAAACGAGCAAGCGGAACGGTAAGGTCGTACCTTAAACCTTTTTCAGCGATTTTTGGGGTTAAAGATTTTGAGTCAAATGCATTGAGGTCAAGATCTTTAATGTAATCGCCGCTGTTTAGAATTTTGAACAGCAATTGATCACCTTCGTTTCCATATTTACCGGTAAGGGTATTTAGGTTTTCCATGGCAGGCGTCTCCAGTTGCATGAAGCCAAACGATTGGTAAACACTTTCAATGGTGTTTAAAATAAATTTTCGTTTAGACATCAACTCCGGGGAGAAGTCTCTTGTACCTTGCGGAATAGATGGTTTACTCATTGAAGAATCCTATGCTTATACCAATAGAGTTGGTAAGAGAAAAAAAAATGCAAGCCCACATCGCACCGCTACAACCTGCTGCCCTTGCTGTGTTCCCACCCTGGGGGAGTTCACAGGGAGCTGGTCGTGCGGACTTGCACTGCAAATCTAATATTAATTACATCTTAAACAAATTTATTCTGCAGCTTATTTAAATATTAAATACAATTTTAAAAATCATTTTAATTTTAAGAACTGTAAGATGAAAGGCCTTGGTTTATAAAGGCTTTTGCCAAGTTTTGTTCTTTTGTGTTAATGGAATATTTGAAAAGTAATTGTTTTTCAAATCAAAAATAATTTGAAAAAAAATTTGCAAAGTCAAAAAAATATTCTAAATTGCATTAAAATTCGATTAAAAACCCAAATCTGCCTATAGAAAAAAACATACTTAAACAATTTAGCTTATAAGATCTAAAAATTACCAAAGGTAAAGTGCCTTAACTTTAAAAATGGAGGTTTAGTATGAAAAGGGTTCAAAAAAACGATGAAGAATTGTTAGCATTGTACATGGCTGGAAACGTAGCCTGTATGGATATGCTTATTAATCGCTACAAGTCAAAAGTATTTACTGCAATTTATTTGGTGGTTAACGACCGCTATATTGCGGAGGATATTTTCCAGGAAACTTTTTTAAGGGTCATTCACACCATAGGAAAAGGAAAGTATGAAGAGTCTGGTAAATTTTTACCGTGGGTTATCCGCATTGCACGCAATCTATCAATGGACTATTTTAGAAGCACCAAGCGTATGCCTACAATTTCTTCAAGTGAAGACAATGACATCTTTGCCAATATGCGTTTTGATGAGAGCAACTCTGAGGAGTTGGCAATCAACCAACAAAAAAAGCAGGGCTTGCGCGAGTTAATTAAAATGCTTCCAGTTGAGCAAAAAGAAGTTCTTATCCTAAGACATTACGGCGATTTGAGTTTTAAAGAAATCGCAGATGTTTGCAATTGCAGCATTAACACTGCCCTTGGAAGAATGCGTTACGCTCTAATTAATTTGAAAAAAATGATTGAAGAACGCGCTGCCTATCTTCAGAGTTGATAATAAATGATTCTTGTTTTAAAAAAGCTTAGATAAAATCTAAGCTTTTTTTATTTGTAAGAAACAATATTTTGATTGTACTTTGCGTTACTAAGCCAAACACATCAATTGCTTATGCAACAAAATTTTACTCAAGAAGACATTCTTTTATACATTTACAACGAGTTAGATCCTTCAAAAAGGGCTGATTTGGAATTGGCCATTGCCACAAATCCAGATTTGTTGACTTTTTTTCAAGAGACTTTGTTGATGGTTCATCAGCTAGATCAGATTAAAGATGAACCTTGCAGTACCACAATCAGTATATTAAACGAAGAGTCTAGATCAAATTCTCTAGAAATTCATTGATTTTTTAGGGTTAAAAATCAAGTCCTATAGAAATGGTGGTCATCGCCGTTTGGAACTTGTTTTCCAACAAACCCCAGCCATGGTCAAGTTTGATGTAATGCCCTAATATTTTTGCACGCACGCCAACGCCAAAGGCATATAAAAATGGGTCGCGTTGCGTAACCACCGACATGGTGTACAAAGGTGCCTGTACAATGCGGGTATTAAAAGGATTCTCTATGCTGTATGGCGATTTGCCTTTCCATGCGGTACCAATATCTACAAATCCAATCAACATAACACTTCTGAAAAATTCACTTGAAATGGGTTTTTGTATCAGATAAGCAAATAAGGGCACACGCAATTCAAAATTCATTAATGCATATTTGTTTCCAGCCCTTGAATTTCTTAAGAAACCTCTTGCAGGTGTGATGATGGTTTGAAAGGCATAGGCATCACCAATTAAGGTTGGAATTTGATAATTGAAAATGGTATTGGAGTCTACATTTACGAGGCAATTTTCAACCCCACCTAAGTAATAAGCGGTGGTTTGTGTGCCAAAAGAAGCTGCAGCACTGAGCCTTGCCGCGAAATAAATTTGTCTATGCAATTTTTTATACCACCTCAAGTCAAACCCATTGTTGGAAATAAACTGGTAATTTTTGTATTTGTTGTAGTTGTCGCTGTATACCTTGAAACGCAAACCTTCAAATAAATTTAAACCATTGCTGCGCACATTGTCAAAAACATATTCAATCCCGTTGCCAAAATACAAATCTTGTCTTGTACTTTGTTTTAAGTATACAGAGTCAATGGCTTGGTTGGTAACCCGATCATCTCGCACAAATGCGTTAAAGGAGATACGGCTTCTTTCATTAAAGGGGTAGGAGATTGCAAACTTCACCTGGCTATTAATCATTTTGATAGGCGTAAAGGTGGCATCCATAATTCGACCTCTTCTAAATGCAGACAAGTCTTTATCCCAGCGGCCAGTTCTGTTGGCGTAATGAATGTAATAGTCGGAGGCCTTTATGCGCACAGGAATTCTAACACCAGCCGTAATAACATGGTTCTTCTGAACATCGCTTATGCTGGTTTGGAAGTGCGGTGAAAGCAATGGATAGTTAAATATTTTTTCATTTACATTGCTTGGGAATAGGTAGTTGCTTAAAATTGATTTGTCAAATTGTTGCAAAAAATATTCTATACCAAAATGTGTCTTAGCTATACTAATGTATGGATCGTTTTTTCTTTTTTCGTTTGTTAATCCACTCTCTAAATTCTCATATTCGTCAAACCCACTTAAATATATTTTTTTATGCTTTTGGCTGTCAATTTGATTGGATAATTTTCTTGTTAAGGTGTCAGATTTTTTAAAATCCAATAATAAAATGCTTGAATCGATGTCATTGTCTAGCCATTTTCTATAAGATGTATTGCCGCCATTGGTGATGGCTTCAGATTGGTAATCTTCTGCTATTGCTCCTACATAGATTCTGTAACGGTTGTTGAAATACAATAAGTCTGCTATCACCGGAGCGTTGGTGGCTAAGTCATTTCGTATTATACAACGCTTGTAATTTGTTAGCTGTATGTTTTTAAGCGTTTTTGTTTCGTAAAAATAATTGTTAACTATCCCGTTTCGATCGCTTAAATAACTAATAATGTCCTCAGACATTTCGATGGGTTCCGTGCAATTTGATTTTTCATCTTGGTGTCCGATTAAAAAGTCTATTTGCTTCTTTTCAATGTGTATGCGGTATATAGCCAAATAATCGGACTCAATGTTTTGCAGTTTGTATTGGTTGCTTACATAAATAATGTATTGTCCATCTTTGCTGAACTTGGGACTTAAATGGTCAAACACATCATCGCTCAAGTAGTTGGATGATTTCTCTTTAACATTGTAAAGCAGAAGATCTGTTTGGCCCTTGCGAATGACTGAAAAAATAATTTTACTGGCGTCAGGCGAATACGCGAAGCCTTTTACAAATGGTACTTCTTTTAATATTTCAGTACTTAATAATTTACCGTTTAAATTAAAGCGTTTTAATATGGTTTGCTCATTGATATACAAAACCACACTTAAATTGTTGTCGATAGGATTAAAAGCGATTAGAGGGTAATTGAGGTCGATGTCCCTGTTTAACAATTGATGCCCTCCGCTGCTAATAACTTTACTTGATTTTGTGTTGATGTCATAGATAACAATTTGGTATCTACCTATGGTATTGGTTACGATGGCTATTTTGTTGCCGTCGTTGCTGAGCTTGAATTGGGTATGTTTTTTCTTCGCGAGATTTTCAGGTGCATTTTCTTGACCTTTTGGAAATTTAAATGCCAATTCATCACTTTTGTATTTCTCTATATAGAAGTCTTGCCAATCGTTAAGCAAGCTGTTAATGTTTAATCCCGTGTAGTAAATAAAGGCGTTTTCAACGCTGCGACCGACCCTGGTAAGAAAAACAATATTAGAGACTGCACCTCGGCCATTTTTTTCCTCAAGGTAACGCCAGATGCTATGGCCTGCCAAAATTTCGTCTTCCTCTTGAAGAGAGGTGAAGTATTTCTGCTTTTTGTTTTGAAAAAAGTCCTTTAGGAAATTGTCGTTTTCAATGTTCCAACTTTCGGCGAGGTAGGCAACCAAACCTTTGTAATACCAGTTAGGAAGCGTAAGTAAAGCGGCAGTTTGTATGCGTTCTCTTATGTTGCCACCGAATATGAATTCGTTGATTAGTACCTGGGCAACAGCCTTTTTAATTTGTTTGTCAAAGTTAATTCGGCTGCCATCAAAGTAGATACAAGCTACGTTTTCATTTAATGAAGAATAGCCCCCAGCATAGTATTGCGGGTTGGTGATGTTAACATTGCTCTTCTTGTATTCGTCATAATTGCTAAAAACAATAATTCTAATACCATTGCTTAAGTTGTAGTTAAGTCTGGTTTCGAAATTTGGAATATAAGATTGCACCCTTTCAAGTGCTATGCGCGCAAGGTTTTCACCATCGGAGAAATAGATGATTTCAATTTGATCTTGAATCAAACTGTAGGAGATCTTCTTTTTCTGTGTGCTGTTTTGTCCATAATCTTGATACAAACCTTGAGCGTTTGCAGTCATTACAGAAAAACAGAGAATCAGAAAAAGTCTCACCCTTAAATAACTAAAGTTAAGAGGCGTCTTTAGAAGATTTACCTTTTTTAGAAGGTGTGATATTAATTAAACCAATTTTAATCGCAGCAAGCACAAGGCCCATTGAGTTTTTAGCGTTTAGTTTTTTAAGCATATTTTGTCTGTGGTTGTCCACGGTGCGTTTGCTCAATTCTAATTTATCTGCTATTTCTTCATTGGTCATCTCATTTGCAATACAAGTTAATATTTCAATCTCTCTTCTAGAAAGTTTGTCGGTTAACTCATTGCTATCCATCATTTGTTCGTTGCTGGTAGAGAAGTTTGGTCCTTTGGTTTTATTCGATTTTTGGGTTAACTTTTTGTAGTATTGGTTTGCCAATAAATGCGCAACTTCAGGAGAAAAGAAAGTGCCACCGTTTAATAGGATTTTGATTCCATTGAATAAAGCATCTGAGGAGATGTTCTTTAAGGTATATCCTCTGGCACCAGCCATAATCATGTCTTGAATATGGTTGATCTCATTGTAGTTGCTTATGCCTAAAATGGCAATCTTAGGGTTTTCCTGAAGCAAAGCCGAGGTAACCAAAGCACCATCTAAGTCGATTAACTGGTAATCAACTAGGGCAACTTTCATTTTTTCATTTTTCAAATATTCAACCGCATCATCGCTGTTGTCTGTGTCCCATACTTTAAAATTCATGTCTTCGCATCCAATTTCAAGCATGGTTTTTAATCCGTCTCTAACCATTGGGTGATCATCAACAATAAGGATTTTAACGGTTTTTCTCATAATTTAGGGGTATATTAAGTCGTTTTGATTTTTAGTAAGACAAAGGTATATAATTTTATAGAGGTATGGTAATATTAATTTTAATACCACCTTTTCCGGCTTGGGGATTAAAATCAGTTTGACCGTTCAGGTATTTAATCCTCAGATCAATGTTGTCCAATCCATTTCCCTTTTTCAGTTTCTGATCTTTGTTAAAACCAATGCCATCATCAGACATAAAAAGGGTTAACATTTTGGTTTTAATGGTTAAGTGAATGGCAATGTTTTTACATTTTGCGTGTTTGATGGAGTTGTTTACAAACTCTTGTATAACACGGTAAATTGACATGGCAACATTTGGGTTAAGTTTGTCGGTTTGTTCTTCAATTTTAACATCGAATTTAATCCCTGTACTGAAATGAATCAGGTCTGCAAGCTGTTTAATGGATTGACCGATGCCAAATTTCTCAACCGAACGCGGCATTAATTGGAAACAAATATTGCGAATTTCGTCTGAAACGTTGTCTATCAATGCTTCTGTTTTTTTAAGCAATTGAATTCTCAACTTTTCATCTTTTTGTTTTTGAATGGAGTCGAAGTAAAATTTCAGAGCAGAAATTTGTTGACCGATGCTGTCGTGAAGATCAGAGGCAACACGGTTTCTTTCCTCTTCTTGGGTTTTGATAATGGTGGCAATTCTGCCAGCTTCTTCATGTAGCTTTTCAGTAAGGTCGTGAATTTTAACCAACGAATGGCATTTGTTGTTGTCAATGACAGAGACATGGCACTCAACCATGATCTTCTTTCCCGAATAGTTTGTTACTTTCGATTTGAAGTCAAATGCTTTAGATCCCTTTTCGAGTTCTTGCAGGGCATTTTCATTGTCTATGCTTAAAACTAAAAACTTGCTTAAGTTTTGACCAATAACTTGTTCTTTTTTATATTCAGTTAGAACTATAAAACTCTCGTTAAAGTCAATGATGATCCCTGCATTATCAATAACCACCAAACTGTCGGTAATTGAGTGAAATGCCGAGTTGAAAAAGTCTCTTTTAATTGTTGTTTCTTCAAGCTCTTCTCCCAACATGTTTATACCAGACATTATACTGTCTAGTGTGTCTAATTTATCGGATAGGGCAAGTTTTTTGGTGAAGTCACCATGCGAATAGGCCAAAAGGGTATCCTCTAAAGCGAGAAATCTTTCATCCATTTCTAAATTTATAGGGTCTGACAAGGGAATTTTAATTTTACTTTACAATAATAAACTTTTCAGTTAAAATAATCAATCACAAGATACGATCAGATGTCTATTGGGTTTTTAACCAATTTAACGCTTCATCATGGCTACTGAAAGCTTTAACTTGTAATTTGGGGTTGGTTAATTTCAAAAAGAAGTTGATCAGCATTTTGCTAAACAAAGAGTTTTCGATAATTGCAGCAGCTTTTAATCCGTTGATTCCATCTTCTGATGAGAGAAAGTCACGAGCGGATTTGTCCATGCTGACAACACCTGCATCGATGATTAATACGGGCAATGATTTGCCATCCAATAGAACCAAACGTTCCTTAACAATGTTCTGGACATCGTCTAATGTTAGCTTCAATCCGGCTTTGTAGGTGGCATATAGAATACCATCTACTACTTCCATTTTGATTTGACTGTTCTCGAATTTCTTCATTACAAAGGATATATGCAAAACTAGTGTAATTAATTGAATTGTAGAATTATTTTTTTAACCAAAACGAACAATTGTATACCAAATTAGAATTTGTTTGATTCTATTGGCTTTCTGGGTCTATGCCTGGTTTTGATTTTTTCAAAAGAATCAAATCCTTTTTTTGGTCTCTGATTGGGTTAAATCCACACACTATTTCAACTTAATAATCCCTGTTTTTGTCAAAATAATCATTCTGTTATTATTGTTATTTAATTGATTGTGTGTTGATTAGATTGTTTTTGATCTTATGTTTTGAGTATAATGTCTTAAATATGCAAATTCTTTTAACTGTAAAAATAGTGTACACTTTTCCACAATGACTTGTTTTTAGTACATTTTTCACTGGTTTAAAGGTTGTTTGTTTGTTGGCTCTTGAAATGTGTTGAAAAGATTTTGAGCTTAAATAATTTATAATCAATGTATTAAGTTATATTAATTTCATTAAATGTGTATAAAGTACTATTTTTTTCACATTTTTGTTTTTTTATTAGATTTTATTCTACACCTTTGTAGTCGAGAATACTTATCCATATTTTATGAACAATTTCCTAAATACAGTCAACGATGTTATTACGGATGGTAAAAACAGTGGTATCTTACATTTAAATGTATCAAACCAGGTTTTGCGTAGTAATGTGTTGTCTATTAACCACAAGGAGCTAATAAACTTTAGTTCTTGTAGTTATCTTGGACTTGAATTTGATCAACGTCTTAAGGAGGGTGGTATAAAAGCTATAGAGAATTATGGGACACAGTTTTCTGCATCTCGTGCTTATTTGTCTTCTGTTCATTATCAAGAACTAGAAGAAAAATTCAATAAAATATTTAATGCACATTGTGTTGTTGCGCCAACAACCACCTTGGGACATATCGCTACAATTCCCGTAGTGGTGTCAGACAATGATGCTGTGATATTGGATCATCAAGTTCACAACTCGGTGCAAACTGCGGCTGCTTTGCTAAAGCCAAAAGGAATTCATGTTGAGCTGCTTAGGCACAACCGCATGGATTTGTTAGAGGAGCGCATCGCTGAGCTGAGCAAGAAGTACCACAAGGTTTGGTATATGGCGGATGGTATTTATTCTATGTACGGTGATGGCAGTCCAATTAATCCTATTTACGATTTGTTGAATAAGTATGACCGCTTCCATTACTATGTAGACGATGCCCATGGAATGAGCTGCTATGGTGCGCATGGAAGAGGTTTTGTTTTGCAAAACCACGAATTGCACCCTAAAATGGTTTTAGCCATTAGTTTAGCAAAAGCATTTGCCACCGGTGGTGCTGTGATGGTTTTTCCAAGTGCAAGAATGGCATCGTTTGTTAGAACATGCGGTGGCCCTATGATAACCAGTGGGCCTATGCAGCCTGCTGCTTTGGGTGCGGCCTTGGCTTCAGCAGACATACACTTGTCGCCTGAGATTAACGACATGCAAATTGCATTACACGAAAACATCAAGTACACCAATTTGATGATTAAAAATGCAAATTTGCCTTTGATTAAAGACCTTGATTCACCGGTGTTCTTCGTGGGTGTTGGTTTGCCTAAAATCGGATACCAATTAATTAAAAAGATGATGGATGATGGGTATTACACCAATTTAGGTGCATTCCCAGCTGTACCAATGAAAAATACAGGTGTGCGTTTCACCATTACCAGGTTGCATACATTTGACCAGATAGAAGGTATGGTTAATTCTATGTCAAAGCATTTTGATCAAGTATTAGAAGAACAGAATTTCTCTAGAGAATTGATCTATAAATCGTTTAAGTTGGAAGCGCCTAAGGAGAAAATCAACCGTGATGCCTTGACCAATCAAGTGGCATCAAACCAACTGAAGGTTGAAAAATACAAGTCAATTAAAGAGATTGACGCCAAGGTTTGGAACAATCTGTTTGAAGGAAGAGGGAGTTACGACTACGATGGATTGGTTTTCCTTGAAGAGACCTTCACTGGAAATGATCTGCCTGAAAACAATTGGGATTTTGATTATTTGGTCGTAAAAGAAAAGGCCAGCGATAAAATTGTTTTAGCGACGTTTCTAACCACAGCCCTTTGTAAAGAAGATATGCTGGCCCATGAAGCTGTATCTGAAAAGATTGAACAAATTAGGAAATCGGATGACCCTTATTTCTTAACCTCAAAGATGGTTATGTGTGGTTCTTTACTTACAGAAGGTAATCATATATACATTCATGAGATAAGCAATTATAAAAAACAAGCCTATAACGAACTGTATATGTTTGCAGCTGGCTTGCAAAAGAAATACGGTGCAAGCTCAATTATGTTGAGGGACTTCCATGACGGCAATGCTTTTATGGATAAAATGATGTTGGAGAATGGCTTTTTCAAAGTAGCGATGCCAGATTCTAATACATACAACAACATGACCTGGAAGAACGAGGACCAGTACTTAAGTACCCTTTCTAAAAAAGAGAGGTACCATGTCCGCAGTCAAATTTTTAGGTTTGCGGATCAATTTGTTTGTGATGTTGTGGCTGAGCCAAGTGAAGATCAAATTAACAATTGGATTTCTTTGTATAAGGAAGTGAAAACGGGAAGTTATAAATTGAATACATTTGATTTGCCTGATGCTTTGTTCAAAAAGATCAGCACGTATAAAAATTGGGAAGTGTTGTCGCTAAAGCTAAAAACGGAGAATGGTTTAGAAGAAGTGGCGGTAGTGTTTAACTACAAGTCGGGTAACACGTATAATGCAATGTTTATAGGTATCAACAAACACATTAAAACGGAGTTTAGTGTATACAGACAAGTTTTGTATAATATATTGAATAGAGCAAAAGATTTGAATTGCATTCAGGTGCAGCTTGGGTTTACGGCATCTCTTGAAAAGAGAAGGCTAGGTGCTGAATCGCAGCCAACAATTGCCTATATGCAAAGTGAGGATCACTTCAATGCCTCGGTTATTGAATCCATGCAAGTGGTAAAAAACCAGATAGTACAATCTGTTTAATGAAAACAAGTATTCTTGTGTATTAAATTTGTTTTAATATTATTTGAATCTTTATCATTTTAAATCTACATTTGTACCTAGTTTAAAAACTAAAAGACAGATTTATGCTTATTTCACCATTAGATTTAGCCTTGTTCAACAGGGCCTCTGTGATGCAAATTTTAGAAAGCAAGTCTGTATTTGTGTGTGAAATGCCATTGAATAATGGGTTTAAACTTCATTTGTA
>CANFXY010000038.1 GCA_947451105.1 Bacteroidota bacterium
CCCTCTTTTATCGGTTTCTCCGATTACTTTTACATCGTATAAAGGCTTACCGCAACTGTATTCTTGTTGGAAGATTTGGCCTTCACGGTATACCGTAGCCGTCAATAAAGTTGAAAGTGCGTTAACGCAACTTACACCCACACCATGCAGACCACCAGAAACTTTGTAAGTGTCCTTGTCAAATTTACCACCAGCGTGCAAAACAGTCATGACAACTTCCAAAGCAGACTTTTGCTCTTTTGCGTGCAATCCTGTTGGAATACCGCGACCATCATCTGAAACGGTTATACTGTTATCAGGATTAATGAAAACTGCAATGTTTTTTGCATATCCGGCCAATGCTTCGTCAATACTGTTGTCCACGACCTCGTAAACCAAGTGATGCAGACCCTTTGGCCCAACATCTCCAATGTACATCGCGGGTCTTTTTCTTACTGCTTCAAGTCCTTCTAAAACCTGAATATTATCCGCGCCATAATTACTCTTATCAATACTTCCACTCATATATTTTGATGGTTAATTTAAAGGGTAAAAATACACTTTTTTTTCGGCATAAACTAATGCTATGAGCAAATGTTTCCACAGTTTTTCAGCAAGAGAAAAACTCGGATTTTAACAAAAAAAACTGACTGATTTTTGAATTTAAATTACTTTAAGACGCTATTGAGCAAAGCAGCTACAACATTGGCCATTTTATTTCCATCTTGATCGAGACTAGGATTGATCTCTGTAATTTCAAATGCGACCAATTTAGGATGGTTTAAAAACGTCTTAAATACAGCTTCTGCTTCTGTATACGTCAAACCATTTGATACAACAGTACCGGTACCAACAGAAACGCTAGGATCCATAGAATCCACATCAAATGAAACATAAATTAAGTCGCATGATTCTAAATATTTCAATGCATTGTTAATGGCATAAAAAATTCCATGTTCTTTAATGTCATGGGGCTCAAAAGTTTTAATTTTAAATTCTTCAATCAAACCCCACTCCTCTTCCTCTGCATCTCTGATTCCGATAAAAACGATGTCCTCAGGCATAACCTTAGGCGCAATACCGCTGCTACCTATGCTTTTTAAACGGTTCCAAGCCTTGGCTTCTTCTTCAGAAATTTGATTCTTTTGAAATTTCACATTATCGGTATTGATTAAAGCGGCCAAAGGCATGCCATGCATGTTGCCCGATGGTGTTGTATATGGCGAATGCAAGTCAGCATGTGCATCAACCCAAATAACACCAATGCGTTTATCGGGATATGCATTTTTAACACCGCTAAGCCCACCTATTGCATTGCTGTGGTCACCCGATAAAATTAAAGGAAACCTATTATGCTTCAATTGGTTTTCAATTTCAGAATTGAGTAAAACTGACGCCTTCTCAATTTCGAAAATATGTTTACAGAAAGGTGTATTAAACTGGTCATTTGAATCTGAATTGTTGTTAAGAAACACCGGAGAATCAAATTCAACATCAATTTGATTTAAGGCATTTAACAAGGCTAAAGGACCTTTAGATGCCCCGATTTTTCCTGCTCCAATTTCAAAATCAGAAACAACAACCTGTATTTTTTTATCTTTAATTGACATAATGGATAAAACCCTTCCTGCAGAAGTTATTGACAAGAAGTTTGACCTGCTAATTGCTTATTAAAAGCAGATTAACGATTGGGTTTAACGATGCAAGATTACAAAAAATGTTCTATCTAGGCAAATTTACAGACTAGCATTGAGCACCATGGCACAATAAAGACCTGCAGTTTCTGTCCTCAATCGGTTATTCCCCAAAGAAATAGCACGCACATTCTTTTGTAGAATTTTTTCAATCTCTGCATTTGAAAAATCGCCTTCTGGACCAATTAATATTGAAATAGTTGTGTTCTGTTTATGGCTTCGAATTGCATCAACTAAACTTAATTTAGTTTCGTCTTCATTGCAATGCGCAACTAAAAATGTATCGTCAAATTGAATTGCATTTAACTTCACCAATGGATTTATTTTAGGCAAATAAAACTGTGCGCTTTGCTTTACGGCTGAGAGGGCAATTCGGTCTAAACGGGAAATATTAATTCGATTTTTCTCTGAGTGCTCTGTTTCTATGAAGGTTATTTCATCCAAACCAGCTTCTACAGCTTTTTCAAACATCCATTCAATGCGGTCATTTTGTTTGGTGGGTGCAATGTATAAATGAAAGTAGTAATTTCTGGTTTTGCTTTTCTTCTCGCTGCCTAGTATGTCTATATGCAAGTCTTTGCCCTGGAATTTTACAATTCTACAAGTGGCTAAGGTGCCTTGGCCATCGATTACAAGAATCTCATCCCCAATTTGTTTGCGTAAAACTTTACAATGCCTGCTTTCTTCTTCATTTAAAACTGCCGAAGGGCCTTGAAGATTATCGCAAAAAAACAATTGCATGGGTTAAGGATTACTTTTTCTTGATGTTTTTATTTGCATCTTTAGCCTTCGCAATTTCTTCTAATCTTTTTTGGAAAGCTGATTTTTTATCATCGACCTTCTTGCTTTTAGATTCATGAATTTGCGCCTTTAATTTGTCTTCGTCAACAAATTTCTTAATGGCCCATTGTTGTGTGAAGGTAACAATATTGCTCAAGAAATAATAATAGGTTAATGCAGCAGCATACTTGTTAAAGAATCCTAAAAACAAGATTGGCATTAAGTAACTAATATATTTCATTTGTTCATTCATTCCACCAGTAATTTGATTGTTCATACGGGTGTAAATGAGGGTAGAGATGGTCATCAATAAGGTGAACAAACTTACGTGGTCACCATATATTGTATCAATGATTGGCAACTTGCCAAAATTCCAAATAGAATCATAAATAGACAAATCATCTGCCCATAAGAAAGCTTGTTGTCTGAATTCGAAAGCAGAGGGAACAAATTGGAAAACCGCAATCAAAATTGGCATTTGAAGCAGCATTGGCAAACAACCACCTAGAGGATTTACGCCAGCTTGCTTATACAATTTCAGGTTTTCAACTTGAATGGTTTGCATGTCATCTTTGTATTTCTCTTTGATCTCATCCATTTCAGGCTTCAGCAAGCGCATCTTGGCTGTAGATTTATAGGATTTAAATACAAGTGGCAGCAATAAAGTCTTTATAATCAAGGTAAGCAATAAAATAATGATTCCATAATTGCTTAAGTAGCCTTGCAAGAAATTAAAGATTGGAATAATCATAAATCGGTTCATCCAACCGAAAATACCCCAACCCAATGGAATGATTTTATCCAATCCAATCCCTTGGTCTTTTAATGTTTTGTATTGGTTAGGGCCAAAGAAATATTTAATCTTAAAGTCTTGGTCTCTCCCACCCTCATATGGCAAGGATAAACTTGCGCTCATGTTCTTTACATTCTTACTTGAAATGGCGTCTTTGGTTTCAATTACGCTGCCTTTTAGAAATGGCTTTTCAGCGTATATAGAGGTATTGAAAAATTGTTGTTTTAAACTAACCCATTGAACTGGCTCTTCTAGATTTATTGATTCATTTTTCGTTTCTGAAATGTAATCAGCGGTTTTGTCGTTGTACTTAAAATAGATGGTTGACTTCTTTTTTTCTTCAACAATTTCGCGTTCTTGTAGTGGCAAGTCGTTGCTTAATTGCAAAGTCATTCCGTTGCTATTTTGAATAATAGCGCCCATTCCATACGTATGAATTCTATGCTCTACATTGAAACCCTTGTCTTCAATGATGTATTCGTGTTCAATGTATGCATTTGCACCATATGACAAACGGTAAACTATACTGTGCGCATCACTTTTAGAAATTGTCCAATAAAAATCGTTTGAATTTATTCTTTTTTGATCTGCAGTGAAAAACAAAGCATGTTGGCTTTTCGCTTCATCAAACAATTTAACCGCTTTACGGCTATCCGTTTTGTAATTCTTTAACTCTACTTGCTTAATACAACCACCTTTATTTGAAAAACTAATTTTCAACTCAGCGTTCTCGATATTTTGAATTTTCTCTTCGCCAATGACATTTCCTGAAAATCCACCATATACATTTTTGAGCGCTGCACTATCGGTTTTTAACAAAGAGGCCAAACTGTCTTTTTGTTTCTGAGCAACAACAGCCAATTGTTCTTGTTTTTTTGCTTCTAGTACTTTTACATTTTGAATAGAGTCAGCCGAACGTTTCTGCAACGCCAAGTCTTGAGCACTTGGTTGGTTAATGTAGAAATATCCAATTAGAAGAGCGAAAATGAGGCCTAGTCCTATGTATGAATTACGATCCATTGCGTTTTTATTTGAGAATATAAGGGCTGCAAAGGTATTGTTTTTTTCTTATTTTTGAACGTTGAATAATAAAACTAAGTGATGAACGTTCTCCCTAGATTGATTAAACATATACTTACATTGCTAATTGTTCTAACTTGTTCATCTTTAGCCTTTGGGCAAAGTGATTGTATATTGGATGCAGAGGGTAACTGCATAGCCAAGGGAAAGACCAAAAAACTCAATGGAAAAACCACTTATGGCGCAAAGACTGTTTCCTATTTAAGGGTAGACGAATGGAAGTTTTTCTCCAATGAAGGCCAAAAGGTATGTGATGCGTTTTACACCATCAGAGAGAATATTTCCTACAGAAATGGAGAATGGACGTATTACAACCAGGACAATGCGATTTTTTTTAAAAGGGTATATAGTTTAGGAGCTATTGTTAACACTTATTTTTTAGACACAGGTACCTATATTTACGGATCGGACACAATAGTTGCACAATCAGATTCATTGGGAAATTTATTCGTCAACGAAACCAATGGAACCATACTGAGCCAATACAAAACAAGCTTAAAAACGATACTCAAAGGCGACCCTCAAAAAGAGGCAAAAAAGCAATTACAGTTTGAGAGACAGGCTAAATACGAAAATTTCAACGACTCACTATTTTTATTGAAATACCCTGCTTGCCGCGCCAGTTTAAATGTTAAAAGCATACCCGTTTCAGTTGAAAACAACCTGATATCAAATGGCAATTTTGAATTAAAAAGTGATCAAATGAAAAATGGCCATTACAGTCAAATTGAATACAACAACGAGTCTTTAGCAAAATATTGGGGCAGTTCAAATGAGACACCAGACATTTATAAAGACAAAGACAATTGTTATGCGGGCTTTCGCGTTATGGGCGTCAATTATGAATGTTTAAGAAATGAACTTAAGAAACCTTTAATAGCCGACAAACGATACACCATTCAATTTAAACTTAAACTTAGAAAGGAGAACGCCTATGCATTTAATGGAATATCAGTGGTTTGTTCTGAAAAAATCATGTTTTTCAAATCGAAAGATGAGGGTCAGGCCCAAGGAGTTGTGGTGCAATCGCATCCAAGCATGGTCTTAGGTTGCAGAGAAACATGGATGAACATTAGCGGAAGTTTTGTAGCTAAAGGCAATGAAAAGTACCTTTACATTGGAAATTTCACAGACAATAAAGATTTAAAACTATTTCAAGTATTTAGTTCGGATGCCGACTACTTGGGTGAAATTTACTATTTGATCGATGATGTGGTTTTAATTGAAGAGCAAGATGGCGTAAGCTATCCATGCAATACCAAGGGTTGCACCTTAGATACCTTTGTAATAGAAAAGCCTAAAATTGTTGTCGAAGAAACCATTTACAGCCACCCCAAAATTGGACAAAGCATTGTCTTGCGCAACATTCGATTTGCAAGCAGCAGTTGGGAGATTTTACCTGAATCATACGAAACCCTTGACAGCATTGTTGAGTTTATGCAGAAATACCCAAACATGGTGGTTGAAATAAGTGGACATACGGACAACCGAGGTAAGGCAAATGCAAATATTGAATTGTCTCAAAACAGAGCTGCTTCAATTGTGAATTTTTTAATTGAAAATGGAATTGAAGCAGAACGCATGCAAGCCAAAGGTTATGGACAAGAAAAGGCCATTGACAGCAACGACACTGAGTCCGGTCGTTTTAACAACCGCCGTGTAGAATTTAAAATTCTTGAACTTTAGGCAATAAACCATTTATCATGCAGCGGGCATAAATAATTTTAGTTATTATTGCTTAATGAAAATCACATTCCACGGGGCTGCAAGAACGGTTACAGGCAGTAAACATTTGCTAACAACAGACAAGGGCAAACAAATTTTACTTGACTGCGGTTTGTTTCAAGGTGAAGGCAAAAACACCTTACCCTTAAATTCTCATTGGGGATTTGAACCCCGCGACATCGATTACGTTTTGCTATCGCATGCGCACATCGACCACTCTGGGTTATTGCCTAAGTTGTTCAAAGATGGATTTAACGGCAAAGTGTATGCAACTTCTGGCACCATTTCATTATGTGAAATCATGTTGCTTGACAGTGCGCGCATTCAGGAAAGTGATTTAAAATACATCAACAAAAGAAAGAAAGAAAAAAGGCAAGATCCAATAGAGCCTTTATATGATGAAGAAGATGCAAAAAAAGCATTGGACAACATGCTTGAATTGCCTTTAAACGGCAGCAAGGTAATTGATGATGAAATTACGGTTAGCACCTACGAAAGTGGACACATCATGGGCAGTGTTGCCTTGTTTTTGGAAATTAAAAGAGCGGATGGTTCAATTAACAGCATCGCATTTACAGGTGACATTGGGCGAAAGGATGACGCCATTATAAAAGGACCTGCAGCTTTTCCTCAAGCCGATTACATTATTTGCGAAAGTACTTACGGGAACCGCTTGCATGCAGCTCAGACAGATGTAGAAAGCAAATTGCTAGAGGTGGTAAACGAAACCTGTGTCAAAAACCAAGGAAAAATTATCATTCCTGCCTTCAGTATAGACAGGACGCAAGAAATCATTTATGCACTTGACCAATTGTCGCATGATGGAAAATTACCGGCAATAGATGTCTTCGTAGACAGTCCATTATCAGTTAAGGCTACAAAAATAATGTCTAAACACAGGGAGTATTTCAACAATGAGATACTCGAATACATCTCTAGAGACGGCAATCCTTTTGACTTTCCGAACCTTCACTATGTTGAATCGGTTGAAGAATCAAAAAACATCAACTCATTGAATAAACCTTGCATAATTATCAGTTCTAGCGGCATGGCTGAGGCTGGCAGGGTAAAGCACCACATTAAAAACAACATAGAAAACCCCAACAATACAATACTGTTGGTTGGCTATGCGTCAGGTTCATCTTTAGCGGGACATTTAAAAGCAGGCGATGAAGAAGTCCGTATTTTTGGAGAATTCTTTAAAGTTAACGCAAAGGTTGAGAGTATGGAAAACTTCAGTGCCCATGCAGACTATAAAGAAATGTTAACCTATCTTAAATGTCAAGACGGATCGAAAACAAAGAAGTTGTTTTTGGTTCATGGCGAAATAGAAACACAAAAAGAATGGGCTGACAAACTCATTCAAGAGGGATTTTTAAACGTTGTTATACCAGAAAAAGGAGAAACCATTACAATCGATTAATATGCAAATCAACAAAAAAACCAAGCTCTTCATCGTATTGGGAAGCTTCTTTATTACAAATGCAATTGTGGCTGAATTTATTGGCGCCAAAATATTCTCGTTAGAAAACACCTTAGGATTCAAGGCTTTTGACCTATCTATATTGGGATTCGACCATCTATCTTTTCAGCTTACCTGTGGTGTTTTATTATGGCCTGTTGTGTTTGTAATGACAGACATCATTAATGAATATTACGGCAAAAAAGGGGTTCAGTTGCTGAGCTTTATCGCCGCGGGAATGATTGCCTATGCTTTTATTATGGTATACCTGTCCATGGGTTCTAGTCCCGCAGATTGGTGGATACACAGCGGCGAGAAACACTCAATCGACAACATGCAAAATGCTTTTTCAGCCGTATTTGGTCAAGGCCTTTGGATAATAGTTGGTTCGTTGTTTGCCTTTTTAATTGGGCAATTAATAGATGTTTGGGTATTTCATTTAATCAAAACAAACTCTGGAGACAAATACCTTTGGTTGAGAAGCACGGGGTCGACTCTAGTTTCTCAGCTTATTGACAGTTTTGTTGTTCTTTTCATTGCATTTTACATCGGCAACAATTGGAGTTTAAAACAAGTATTGGCAATTGGTTTAATGAACTATATTTATAAGTTTACAGTTGCCCTGCTCATAACCCCATTGTTGTACATCTTGCACAATGCTATAGATAAATATCTTGGCGATGAAGCGTCTGAAAAGATGATCCATGATGCAGACCAACAATACAACAAATAGATTTTAAAGAAAGAAATTAGAATTAATTTCCTTGCTTAGATTTAATGTAACGGTTGAATCGGTCTAAGACTTTTTGGTATTTATCTTTGTCAAAGATAGCCGACTCATTGGCCGCCTTTTTAAGTAAAAAGAATCCTAAAGGAAGTAAGAAAAAGCTTGCCAACCAGGCACCTAACCATTCTGGAACTATGCCTTCCCTACCCATTTTTATGCCTATCATATTGATAACATAATACAAAATAAACATGACGATAGAAACCACCATAGGCATACCTAAACCACCTTTTCTTATGATGGTTCCCAGCGGAGCAGCAAGAAGAAACAGCACAATTAACACGAAAGACAAGGTAAACTTCTCGTGCCACTTAATGGTAAACATTCGGTCATCATTTTTAATGTCTTGGAGTTGTTGGGCAGAAGATTCGATTATACTTTTAAGGTTACGCGATGACCCTAAGGCCAATTCTAAAATATTGTATCTATTTTCTTTAGGGAAGTTTAGTATCAAGGTGTCATTTACCAATACTGGACTGTCTTTAACATTGGTTCCCTGCATCAACAATTTTGGGTCTGGATAATATGGCCTCAAAAAATCACGGGTTGCTGTATTTCTGTTTACAATTTCTCTTCTTGCAGAGTCAATGGCCAATTGTAGTTCATTGATGTTCATCATCATCGCACTGCCTTTAAACAAAGCTTTGTCCGTTTCTTTTAAATCGAGATCACTTAAATCAAAGGTGATTTTTTGTTCATCAAAAAAAGTTGTTGTAGACGGAATCCTAGCCCTGTAATTTTCATTTTCAACCAATTCTTCATATCGTATGCCTTTGTATAAGGTAAAATAAAGCAGCCGCTTGTCGTCACTTAATTTCATTTTACCAGACTCAGCGCGGATGATGGCCAACTCTTGATAACCAGGTTTTAATTCATAAATTAAAATATCACGGATAACCTCATTGTCAGCATCCTTATTGCCAATTTTTATTTGGTAACCATCGATGCCATTATAGAAAACACCTTCTTTAATATCAAAAGCTGGTTTTTTATTTCTAATGTCCCAAAGTAAACTTTTGGCTTCAAGATTGGCCTTGGGTATGACCACATTTGAAACATAAAAAGTTAAGACACCAAGAAAAACTATAATTAAAAAAGCAGGCATTAAAGCCCTATAGATGCTAATACCTGAAGCTTTAAGTGCAACCATTTCGTATGACTCGGAAAGATTTCCAAAGGTCATTAAACTGGAAAGCAATACAGCCAATGGAAGTGCCATTGGGATTAGATCTGCCAATGAAAAGAACAATAGTCGAGCTACTACGTGCCATTCAAGTCCCTTACCCACCAAGTCGTCGATGTATTTCCATAAGAACAACATCAAAAACAAAAACATAGAAATGAAGAAGGTCCCTAGAAAAGGTCCAAAAAAAGCTTTTACAACCAAAAGGTTAATTTTCTTCATTTGATCAGATGATTTGCTATCTCAATAGCAAACTATGTTCCAAAAAACTAGGCGCCAATGATGTCTTTAAGCGTTTCGATTTGGGTGTGCCAAACTTCTTCAATTTCACGCTTTTCAGTTTCTGTATCGTTGCAAAACTCTGTCACCTTTAGGGCAACGTCCTCTGTTAATTCATCGACAATAATTTCCATTTCTATGTATTCATCAGCAGGCGTATTTTCAAAATGAAAACGAGCCAATTTATTGTTAACAGATTTGTCTAGAGTTGCTTTTACTTCTTGGCCATCATCGTAAACAAAAACATAGTCTGTTCTACTTTTGTTGACTACTTTGTGGGCAAACCATTCTTGCAGCCCCGAGGCACTTTGAATGTAATTGTATATTAAGCTTGGTGAAGCATTAACAGGAAACTCTAATACCACTTGTGCTCTGCTTTGTTTTTTAGTCATGTTTTTACGCTTAAAATATGTACCCGCAATTAAATGAATTTTTATTGCCCTAAGAAATAAAATTTTAGCAATATTTGTAAAAATTTTTAATTGAAGCAATTACTACTCAATAAACGTGTTTCTCTCTTTTGTCATTTGATCTTGGCAATTGGTGTATTGCCTTTTATTATCTTGTTTAAAAAGACAGATTCATTGTTGTGGATTAATGGGCATAACACCGACCTCTTGGATCAATTGATGTATCACATCACGCGTTTACCAGAGTTGTTTTTAATTGTATTCATCATCGTTCTCTCTGCTTTTTTCGAACGTAAAACATTTATTTCTGCTGTGCTAGCAATGTCACTTTGCGGAATTTCTATTGTGGTTTTCAAGCAAGTTATTTTTTCTGATTTTGAACGTCCTTTTGCTTGGCTGAGTCAAAACAAAATCAACTACCACCAAGTTGATGGCATTAGGCTTCATTCAAACGGAAGCTTTCCGTCAGGGCATACCATGTCTGCATTTTGTGCTTTGGCTTTAGCAGGTTTTATAAGTAAAAACGGTCTTGTACAATTCCTGCTTTTTGTTCTTGCATGCGCTTCTGCATATTCTAGAGTGTATGTTGCCCAACACTACTTAATGGATGTTTACGCAGGTGCATTAATTGGCTATTTTTATGCATTGTTCTTTTACCAGTTTTTTTTAAACAAACTAAAAACACCTTATTGGCAAAATTCAATATTTCGTAAAAGTGTATGAAGCAAATTGTTAATCCCTTTCATTACCTAATAATCATTTTGCTTGGCGGCATTTTGTTTTTCCCATTCTTAGGTGATGTTCATTTATTTGATTGGGATGAAATAAATTTTGCCGAATCGGCCAGAGAGATGCTTGTGAGTGGAAACTATTCCAAAGTGCAAATTAATTTTCAAGGCTTTTGGGAAAAACCTCCATTGTTTATTTGGATGCAAGTTCTATCCATGAAATTATTTGGCGTCAATGAATTTGCGGCCCGCTTTCCCAATGCCATTTTTGGCATACTCACCCTTTGTTTGATCTACCGAACTGGCAAGAAAAACTTCAAAGGCCATATTGCTCATTGGTGGGTATTGTGTTACTTAGGTGCGATAACTCCTCATTTTTATTTTAAAACCGGCCTAATAGACCCCGTATTTAATTTCTTTATTTTCCTTGGCATCTTACAGTTTTTTGAAGCTTTTAAAAACCATTCACAAACCTATAATTCAAACCGTCACTTTGTATTGGCGGGAGTTTATACAGGAATTGCCATTTTATGCAAAGGACCTGTGGCACTCTTGGTGTGTCTTTTGGTTTTGATCAGTATGGTTTTTGCCAAACGCATGGTCTGGTTCTTCAACTTAACAAATTTCTTTTTGTATTTACTAATCACCGGCCTAGTGAGTAGTATTTGGTTTGCCCCCGAGACCATACAAAATGGACCTTATTTTATTGTAAGTTTCATTCAATACCAAATTGAATTATTTTCACAAAACGTCGCTGGGCATCAGCAACCGTTTTATTACCATCCTTTGGTGTTATTGATTGGCTGCTTCCCTGTTTCCTTAATTGCAATAGCTGTTTGGCGAAGAAACGAATACTACACCTACCATGAAAACCTATTCCGCACTGTGATGCAGTGTTTGTTTTGGGTGGTGTTAATTTTATTTTCAATTGTCAAAACGAAAATAGTTCACTACTCTTCACTATGTTGGCTACCCCTTACATTCCTTGGCGCCTATTCAATTGAAAGTGTTTACCAAGGTGTTTACCGTTTTAAATGGCATTTTAAGTTATTTATTGTTTTAATGGGACTCATCATCTCATCTGCATTGATTGCATTTCCTTTAATCATGAAATACAATCGCGGGTTAATATTAAATTTAATTCAAGATGACTTTAGCAAGCAAAATTTTTCTGCCCTTGTCAATTGGCAAGTATATGACTGCATTCCTGGAATTCTTTTATTTATCACTATAATCGTTTTTATCTTTTTGTGGCATAAGGATAAAGCGGTTCCGCTGTTTGGCAGTTTGTTGTTGGGCAATGTATTGGTAATTTTCACTGCATCTATCCTACTTACCCCTAAAATCGAGGAACATACCCAAGCTGCTGCAATTAACTTTTTTGAGTCTAAAGAAAATGAAAAGTGTTACATCTTCGTTACGGGCTATAAAAGTTACGCTTCATATTTTTATGCCAAAGTTAAACCCTTGCGTTATACCGATGGGTTAAACTTATTAAACGAAAAATTCATTCGCAGCAAAGGTAAAAAGAGTTTCTTGGCTTTAACGGATTTAGAGAAAGAAGCTTACGACGACAACCAGAAGTATTGGTTGTTGCATGCGCCTATTGACCGTCCTGTCTATTTCATCGCAAAATCAGACGACAGAGAGGGACTTGAAAAAGAAACTACAATTGTAGAACTTTGGAATAAAAATGGTTTTGTCGTTTACAAAAGGAAATAAAAAATCCCGTTTCGCTGCTGCAAAACGGGACTTCAATAGGTTGATCTATTAAATTTAGTCTAAATAGACATCTGTAAATGCACCATCAGTCACAGTGTATGTTGTGCCAGAGGCACTCGGTGTCATTGTGGTGTTAAATGTACCAGAAATTTTGTGGTTCGCTTTATCAAATTTGGTAATGGTCATACTTGAAGTAGCTGTATAGCTAAACAATGTAGTAAACAAAGCCATCAAATTGGTGCTAGGCACATAGTAGATGTTATAGTCAGAAGTTGTCATGGTGTAAGTACCAACTCTAGCAGGCGTTAACAAAACATTCATTAACAAACCACTTGAATCGCCAGTTCTTGTTCTGAAGGCTAAGAAACTTAAGGTATCTCCATCAACAGATGCTGACACTGAAGGCACAATGGTATCAATGAAGAATGTGTTTTGGGTTCTCGCATCAGATTCCCATGCAGTTCCGTTGATTTTACAGGTAACAATTCCTGTTTTAGCAGCAGGTGTCGTTGGCGTAACAGTATCTTCAGTTTTTTTACATGAAGACAAAAATAGTGTGAAGGTTAATAGCACAAGGCTTGAATACTTAATTAAATTTTTCATAACCCTGCAAATTTAAACTTTTTTTGGAAACTCCAATTTAAAAGATGTAACGCGCTTCTGCCCTGCCAATATGAACAGTTTTATAATCCTGGGTTTTACGGCCTTCATAAGATATGTTGAGCTGAATATTGCTTTTGGTTTTGCCACCAAAGTTAATGTTCCAAGTTAAATTTTTCCCGTTGCTGAGTCCATTTAAGATATCAAATGCCAAAGGTGAATTGGCATTGCCCAGAAAATTGATGTTATGGGAAGCCATTTTAAAATCTATATTGCCTTTGTTTATTATAAAGTATCTAATTTCAACACCCGTCTCACCCAAATAAGCCTGATCGTTTCCAAACTCAGGGGCATTAAATACCTCCGTATACTTAAAATATGTCCCAAACCTCAAACCACTGACGGTTTGATAAAACAACTCTGGCCTTATGAGTTTAGAATTGTAATTGTAATTTCTATTTTCAAAGAACGCGTTTCTATTTTGTTTGTTTGAAAGTTCTGCTTCTATGACTAAATTTATTTTTTTGCTGAAGCCAACTCTAGAAACCACTTGTTGCCTATTGTTTTGCTTCCATTCAAATCCGCTGTTCAAAAACTGCTTCCCCTTATTGGTTTGTATGGTATGCTCCAACCCAAAAACAGAATTCGACCGGTTGAAAAATGTCGTTTGTTTGATTAAGCTGCTCACGGCAATTAAGGATGAATCTGATACATTCAATTGAAAAGGATTGAGTATCATCTCCAATCTATTGTCGGTTATTCGGCGGTCGGCACGGTAAGATGTGATGGTATTAAACCTTGCCACAAAACGTTTGAAGCTGCTAGAAGTCTGCCATGCACTCGGCGCCTGTATTCTAATCGTTTGGTTAAATTCATTTGAATTGCTCTTTATAAACTCATTGGTGGGCAGATACACCTTAACATATTTTGCTTGGTCTTTGTATACAGCCAATTCGAATTCGTTGATCTCTTCTATCCCATTCTTATTGTAATCAATCCATGTATGAGTTCCATTTCCAGATTGAACCAAAGCGTATGAAAACTGTCGTTTTTGTTCTCTTCCTGTTCCAATCTGGTAGTAAGTTGACAGGGTTATTAATTTTTTGAAAAAACTTGCATTGTATTCTACTCGACTTAAAATAACCTCATCCTCTTTTGCCAAACCAGCCAAATGTAATTTTCTATACGATCCAATAAATTTAAATCGGTTAAGTTTACTGCCAGCATGTTCAACACTTGCATTCAAGTTTTTACCAAGTGAGGCAAAACCAAAACCATTGATTAAAGGCGAATAATCGGTTCTGAAATTAGCGTCCAAATGGTAAATCCATTTTTTTGTTTGTTTGCTCTCAATAAAAGCTGAGACTTGTTCATATTTAAAAGAACTTGCTTCTAACTTACTGGCAGTGTCGGTGGCAAACTTACTTTCCTCCAAAATCAAATGCGCACCAAGATTGATAGATGTGAGATTTAAACGCGCTTCGAATTGTGAATTTTGCGAACGGTTTTTATTTTCTACCAAAGCATTTAAACCCTTGCTTGAAAGCTGCTCATTGTAGGCCCTTAATAGCATTTTCTTTCCATTGTAACTGTACTCACTTACCAATCTATTTCCATCAAAAAAGCGGCCTTTGTTGTAATTAGACATTTCTAAAATCAACTTATGCTTTTCCTTGAACATTATATTTCCTGAGGCGGTTGCAATACGCTCATAAGCCCCTTGAGTTTGACTGGCATTGCTTAGTTGTCGGTTCCAAATCCGATTAAACTCAACTGCCCTATACCGCTCAACATAGGCAAAATTATTGTTGATGTATTCTATCTTGACGGTGCTCCCAATTTTAAAGTCATTGAATTTAAAGTCCTTTTGGTTCATAGACAAAAACAGGCCGAGCCCATCGTCGTCTTGTTTGTCTAATACGCTAAATGTATTCTTGTTGTTGTTGGTATAGGCCCCTTCAACTTTGAGTTCGAAATTTTGTCCATTTTGATAGCTGGCATTTGCGGTTAGCATCTGCAAGCGTTTGGGTGCCACCAACTGAATAGATGGCTCATAATCGCCCATTTGAAAACCATTAACTGGTTGAACCCATGCATAAACCCTTCCATTTGCCGAACTTGCCACCTGTATATAATTACCCTTCCCTTTGCCAACATAAGAAAAACTGGTGGTATAAAACCCAGAGTCTGCAGCAGGATTGTTGGTAAATACAAATATTTGATACCCCAAAGAATCGATTTTTCTGTAATTCACCCTATCGGTCTGCAGCTGATCAAATTTGTTCTCAATTTTATACGAGGCTATTGCATCGCCCGATTGCTCTAGTATTTGTTGAATTTGAGAACGGTTGGCGGTATCTGTTGCCTGCAATTTATTGTCTTGCTCAGTGTAGTAATTGACAGAGGCTTTAAAGTTCTTAAATTTAAAAGCATCGCTGAAAGTAAATACCGAGCGGGAATAATTTCGGTCGCTGTATTGAAATTCAACAACTATGCGGTTGTAGCGGTTAATCAAACGGTTGGGCATGAAATTTATTTCTCCCGTATTGTAATCAATGACATAATCATTTTGTTGACCTCTTTCTAATTTTTTACCATCGATGTATACTACCTCTGTTCCAGATATAACAATAATATTTAACTCTGAATTGGCACCTTGAAGCCTGTAAGGCCCTTGAACACCCTCTTGACCCTGTATTTCATTTCGAACAAACTTTCCACGAGAAACCGCGGCATTTGCCTGAATGTGCTGGGTTAATTTTGAGTGAACCAAGTAATCCAATTGCAAGCCCCTAGACTTTTTGTAATACTTCATGAAATACTGTTCCTTATTGGTATTCATTAAAAAATCTCCTACCGTTAGCGCATTGCTGTCTTTCATTATAGAAATGAAAACCTTGTCAAAATCTTGTATTTGCTGTGTGTTGCCTTGCGGTTGAATGGGATTGTTTTCATCGCTTATAGCCGCCAATAAAGAAATCCCTTTCCCTAAATTTCCATTCAATTGTAAATTTAAATTGCTGTTGAGTACCAAATCTTGGTTGTTACCAAAACCCAATCCGCGGGCTATGTTGCCACTCACATTCAGCCCTTCACCAAACAAGGAGGTTGTGCTCGAGGTTTCTTGCTTGTAGTTGTAATAAGATCGAAATTCAAATCCAAATTCTGGCTCAATTAATTCCTTTGACTTATGTCGATATACCACATCGTTAAACCTAGGGATAAGCCTGTAATAAATCTCCACTTGCTTACCAAGAAAAAACTGGCTGAAAACTATTTTAGGACCATTAACATCTATGTTAAAACCTGTATCTAACTTATTGCCATTGTAATAAATCGCAATCGAATTGCGGACAACATTAACTGTGTCTAAATTATAAATTGGCTTATTTAATTTCACAACAAGGTGCCTTAGATTGTTTTGAGGCATTTGAGCAGAAAGCCCAAAACAATACATCATTGAAAGTACTAACCCTATTTTAATTAAATATTTAATGGTGTATCTGATTTGTGGATTGGTAATACAACGTGGAAAGTGGTGCCATTATTTAAAGCGCTTTCAAACGTAATGCTTCCATGCATTTGTTCTATAATCTTCTTGCATATGGCTAAGCCTAGTCCCATTCCCGAATTTTTGGTACTAAAATTAGGTTGGAAAATTTTATCCTTTAAATCTTCCTCTATTCCTTTTCCATTATCTGCAATTGAGATATCTACATAAGCATCATTGGCGGTCACTTTTACTTGAATCTTGCAAATTTCATTATCCTCAGTAGCTTGTTGGGCATTCTTTAAAATATTGGTAAACACACGGGCCAGTTGGTCTTTATCAACCATAACCATTATGATATCAGTGGACAATTCGTACTCAATTTCTAAATGACTTTGTGAACGAAACAAGACAATACTAGAATTTAAAATTTGGTTGATGTTCTGCAATTCCGGGAGCGCCATCGGCATTTTAGCAAATGAAGAAAACTCTTCGGCCATGTGGCTTAGTTGGTCAATTTGGTCAATTAAAATGTGGCTAATGGAAGCAATTTTTTCTTTTAAGTGTGCATCATCTTTGTGCAAAGACATTTGTAAATGTTGAAGATGCAACTTCATGGGCGTCAATGGATTTTTTATTTCATGTGCAACCTGTTTGGCCATTTCTTTCCATGCTCCTTCCCTTTCACTTCTGGCCAATTTCTCGGTGCTTAGCTCTAACTTTTTAAGCATAACATTATACTCATCAACCAATTGACCTATCTCATCATTCCGGCTCCAATTAATTAATTGGTTTTGCTCCCCGAGTTTAATTTTTGCCAAACTGGCAATCATTAAATTCAATGGCCTTACCAAACTTTGACCAATGTATGAAGCGATAAGCAAAGAAATCATCAGCAAGAGAGCCGAAATATTTAACAAACTGCCGAGATAGGTTGAGAACTCATTTTTCAAGTCCAATGACTTAGAAAAATAAGGCACATGGACATAACCAATTAAATTCCTATTGGCATCAAACAAAGCATTGTAGTATGACGAGTATTCCAATAGGCCAATCCTTTCAACCTGTTTGAGGTTGTATTGCTTTCGTTGAATTAACTCATAATGGGCCAAAGGATGTATGTAAGGAGAAAACCACGACTCGTCGTAAATCCTATTATTAGCGGTTTGATACAAAGTACCATCTTTGAAATACAAATTGATGTCTACTTCATAGGTATTGGCCAAATGCTTTATTAGATTTTTAATTGGTCTTTCATCCCTCTTGCTATAACCAACTTCAAGTTCAGATACAATTTGAGACATCTTTTTATCCAAAGACTCATTTTGTTTTTCCTTGAAACTCTTGTTTACATTCTGAACAGTAAAGTAAACCACTACTGAGCATATCAAGACCGACATTAATAGAAACGACAACCTAATTTTTGTTTCTAAATACAGCTTGTTAATATTTATTACCCTTAAATACTTGGTGATCACACCGTATATTTTTTGAAATCTGGAATTAAAACCGAGCAGACCAATAATAAAAATCAGGGCGTAAATGCCCATAAAAACGACAACCAATACAGCTGTGAAATACAAGAGTATGAAAGTGAAAACAGTAAAAATCTGATTCCAAGTTGCCGACTTTAATGAAACAATAATAAACGTTTCGTTGTTAATCTTTTTAAGCAATTGGGAATATCCATTGACCTCAATAAATGACTCATCTTCCATTTTACTGTATTGCAGGTCATTGCTTAAGGTATACGGATAAGAACCTAGACTTTTTATTAATTCATTTTTTTGATAGATGGCATAAGAATACCTGTTGTCAACCAAATTGCTGTAATCCATTTTATTGAAAAAATAATCTAGATTGTATAGATCACTTTTTACTTTGGGGGTTAGCAATAAGAAAACATAACCAATATTTCTTTTGCCAGGGCATATCTCATATTTGGCCAAATAACCGCCCAAATAATGCAAATCCTTGATGTAAAGAAAATAGTTGCTAATGCTTTTATTGGTCGATTGGTTATACAGCGCGTTGGCATAGGCATAACTCAACTTGTTGGGTGTTATGTCAGCTCCAAAACTGTCATAACGCATCAAGCTAATGTCATAATTTTTTATAAAATCATTAAAAAAGGTGTACCTGTAATTGAGTTCCAATTCGTTGTAATCCCCTTCAGTGTAATAAAACAAAGAATCTATGGCTTCATTGTGCACCATTTCCTCTTCAATATTCAACAATTTGAATTCTAAATCAATGTCTTCTTTTGCAATTAGTTTGGTGGCAAACAGTTTCCTATGTTCTTTCTCTTTGTAACTATTTAATTGTTCAAACTGTACAGAGAATATCGCAGCGCACAGCAATCCCAAAACCACAATATGCCTAAAGAGAAGCTTCTTGATAAATAGGACCCAAAACGGCAACAATAAACCATAAACAGAAAAACAAATCAATAAGAATCCATTTGCATGGGAGAAGAAGTATGAAAAGATTGCGACAATTAAACCGATTAAAATATGTAACTTTAGAAATGAGGCCTGGTTAATTTTGTGTTTTACCAGATTAGCCAAAATCCGGTTAAGCAATAGGATAACAAAAAAGAACAGGAACACATTAAACAAACCAATGAGGGTATTTTCGTCTACATTGGCTAGGAGTTTGAAATCGTAATTAATCCTAGAATTTAAAATATACTTGGGTAGAACAACAAAAATGACCAAGTAATTCAAGCCCCATTGAACAATAGATATGGCAACATAAATAAACCTGCTGGGTTCTAAATGTGATTTTTGCTTGAGAGTACTAAGTATTTGGTGAATAACGATGAGCGCAGAAACAATGCCCGCCATTAATAATACACAATGTCCAAGTGAGGGAATTGTAGAACTATAAGCGGCTAAGTCTGGAGAAAACAATGGAATATCCGACTTGTGTTTTAAAACGATATTGGAAAAAGCCAAGAAGTTAAAGACGGATATATAAGACATTAAAAAGACGACAAACCGTCTGGCGTTAAACACCTGTCTCTTATTGGCAATTTGAATTGAAAACCCAAGAAAAAAAACAAAGGAAATCACATAAAAAAACTCCAACATTTGCCTTTTTCGCTTACCTGAAAAACTTGCTTGGTCGATTTCAGGCAAATTGGAATGGCGCATATACCCCGAGGGCTCCAATTGAAGTTTAGCTGTATTTTCTTTTAAACTTACATTGTTAAAAGACAATTCTGAATTAAAGGCATCAATAAAATATGCATTGTTAAAAGGGTAACTTTGATAAAACTGATAATAACAGTAAATGTCAAATTCTCCTTTTCGGATAGATACCATTTGAAACCACCCTTTTTTATTTTGCAATATTTCCTTTTTGAAACCATTGGCACAGGGGAAATTATATGGTTGAATTAGATTGTCGGTCCAAAAAACCAAACACTGGTGTTTGTAGGCAAAAACAGAGACTTGCTGTTTTTTAATTTCTTTGTATAAATCGTTGCTTAAATCAAAACCATCAATTAATTCTGTAATTGCAGAATCGGATAACAACTGCTCTTGTTTGGCAAGTTTTTTATTCAGTTTATGTCTTAAGAGCGCATTTGCATCTTGCTGTAAAAAGTCATCTTTTAAAGCAAAATTCTCGATGAGCAATGCGGTGCAAAAACTCAAGAGAAAAAGGATGAAAAATATGCTCTCTTTTAATTTCAATAAATTTTATTGGTCAAAAGATATTCCTGAACATAATTTTTAATTCCATCTTCAAGAGAAGTAAAAGGAATATCGTACCCGATACCTTTTAGCTTTTGCATATCTGCACAGGTGTAATATTGGTATTTATCGCGAATGTCCAAAGGCGTATCAATGAAGTTGATTACAGGTTCAATGTTAAGGGCTGCGAAAACAGATTTTGCCAACAATTTAAAAGTATTGGCAGTACCACTTCCAAGATTGTATACGCCGCTATCTTTACGGTGGTTCATTAAAAACAATAATACATTCAAGACGTCCATTACATAAACGAAATCTCTTTTCTGTTCACCATCTTTGTATTCAGGGTTGTGAGACTTGAACAAATTTAATTGTTTATTGGCACTAATTTGGCCCATGGCATGTAAAATCACCGAAGCCATTCTGCCTTTATGGTATTCGTTGGGACCATATACATTAAAGAACTTTAACCCTGCCCAAAAGAAAGGCGTTTTTTCTTGATCCAATACCCAAAGATCAAAGTCAAGTTTGCTTTGTCCATAAGGATTCAAAGGTTTCAAATCTTTTATGTGCAGGGAATCGTCAGAAAAACCAAATTCGCCCATACCATAAGTGGCGGCGCTGCTGGCATATACCATTGGAATACCTTCAGCCACACAGAGGTTCCAAATGTTTTTAGAATATTCGAAATTTAACTGATTTAAAATGTCAACATTAAATTCGGTGGTATCCGTTCTAGCGCCAATATGAAAGATAAACTGTATCTGATTACCCTTGCCTTTTGCCCATTCAAAAAAGTTATTTCTATCAACCAATTCTCTGTATTGTAGATTCTCCCAATTTCTCTTTTTGATTTCTTTGGAAAAATCATCTACTAAGACAAGGTCAACATAGCCATCCCTATTCAATCTGCTTGCTAGACAACTGCCAACAAAACCTGCTGCTCCGGTAATTATAATCATATAAAAGTCAGTTCCAAAAATAAATAATTTTGAGTTAAATTTGCAGCTTATTTATAAACCGATGACTATTCCTGTGGTATTTGTTACCAGAAAGGCACA
>CANFXY010000039.1 GCA_947451105.1 Bacteroidota bacterium
CTTTTTTCTTAGTTTTGTTTCATGCAAGCAAGACCGATTGTTTTGGTACTCTTTATGGCCTTTGTTTTTAATTCAAATGGACAGGAAAGTTCAGTTGAATCAAGCAGTGATTCAGGGGTGTTTTATAGAAATGTTTTTAAAGTAAATCTTTTTCCAATGATAGGCGGACGCTTCAATTTGGCCTGGGAGGGCGGGACCAAGAAAATGCCTGGATTTGAATTTAGTCTCGAAGCTTTGGGGATATTTGCCAAAGACCAAGACAGACCGAAAGGTTTTACGGGTCAATTGGGCTACAGGAAATACATACATAAATACTCTGAAGAAGCGCTGCACCCCAATTCAGCCTTTTTTATTCAGCCTGCACTCAAAATTGGATACTCAAATTATTACGAATACTTTCCTATTTACGATGCCTCTAACAAAAAAATAGGGGACTTTAAAAACAATGTCAGCACCAATTTTTTTATTCCCAGCTTAAGTATTGGTCGCCAGTTCGTTTTACACAAGCGCTTTTCTCTAGATCTTGTTGCAGGTATAGGTTATTTTATCAAAACAAAAACCAATACCTTGACGGTGTATAGACAAGAAACCTACAGTCCTGTTCAAAATCCATTTATGTATGGTTTTTATCAGCCTGTAAGCAATTTGCCAATACTAGGTTCTGCAAGTGTTCGTTTTGGCTATTTGTTCAACTGAGGCTAATCAGTTTACTCAAAATAAAAATACCTACATTTGCATTAAAATAAAATCACCATGGAAATATCTGACAAGCCAGTAAACTATGGATGGAAAATCATTTTATCAATGGCCATTTTGCTATTGGTTGTTATATTCTCTGTCCAAAACAGTGCCGATACACCGGTAAAACTTTGGTTTTGGGAAGGCAGTGCGCCCTTGGTTTTGCTTTTTGTTATGTGTTTTATGTTGGGCTTAAGTTTTACCTTAGTGCTTATTTGGCCAATCAGCAAACACTCAAAAAGAAAAAGTAAACTCATTCATGAGTTGGAAAATAGAATAGACATTCTTGAACAAAAATTAATCAATAAAGACAATACGAATCCGTAAATGAAATACGATGTTGTGGTAATTGGAGCTGGTATCGTGGGATTAGCCACTGCGCTTCAACTGAAGAAAGCAAAACCAAGTTTAAACGTCTTGGTATTAGAAAAAGAAAGTAGAGTAGCGGCCCACCAAACGGGCAACAACAGCGGTGTAATACACTCTGGGATTTATTACAAACCAGGCAGCTTAAAAGCCAAAAATTGCATGGATGGTTACCACCAACTCATCGATTTTTGTAAAGAACAAAGCATCCCTTACGAACTTTGTGGTAAAATTATTGTCGCTACATCTGAAAGTGAATTGACTGCCTTGGACAATATTTACAAGCGCGGTGTTGAAAATGGTCTTGAAGGTCTGCGCTACATTGACTCTGCAGAGATAAAGGCTATTGAGCCACAAACCTATGGTGTTCGCGGTATTGTGGTGCCACAAACAGGCATAGTTGATTATAAAGTGGTGGCTGAAAAATACGCTGAAGTATTTAAAAGCTTAGGCGGTGAAATTAAATTTAACACCAAAGTTTCAGGCGTTAAAAGTGTTGCAGATGGCGTTGACATAAAAACCGATGCCGCCACCATTTCTTCCCACTTGATGGTGAATTGCGCAGGCTTGTATTCGGATAAAATTGCAGCCTTTACCATACCAGATTTAGAAGTTAAGATCATTCCGTTTAGAGGCGAATATTATTCACTGCGCGAAGACAAACGCAGCATGGTGAACCATTTGATTTATCCAGTGCCAGATCCGAATTTTCCTTTCCTTGGTGTGCATTTCACACGCCGCATTGATGGTGAAATAGAAGCTGGACCAAATGCTGTATTGGCTTTCGCCCGCGAGGGATATACAAAATCTAAAATCAACTTGTCAGAGTTGTTCGAATCACTTACTTGGAGTGGCTTCATTAAGGTGGCTAAGAAATATTGGAAAACGGGTTTTGGTGAAATGTACCGTTCGTTTAACAAAGGCGCTTTTACCCATGCTTTGCAAAAGTTAATGCCTGCCATTAAGTCGTCCGACCTAGTGCCGGGTGGAGCAGGTGTGCGTGCCCAGGCTTGCGATAAAGACGGGGGCTTGATTGATGACTTTTACATCAAAGAATTGCCAGGTCAAGTACATGTGTTGAATGCGCCTAGTCCTGCCGCTACAAGCTCTTTGGCCATCGGAAAATCGATTTCTGAACTGGCGTTAAAACAGTTGGCTTAATTAACGCAAATTAAGTTTGCTCATGCTCGTGTATTGAAAGATGTTGAGCAATAAATGCATGTTTTTCAACTTGCCATAGGCATTGGTGTTTCTCCAAACACGCAGTCTGTGGAACTTGCAAATGCGGCTGTATGTTTTATCCTTGAATTGCTTTTCAATAGCATCCAATGTTTTGAGTATGGATGTTGTTTCAATGCTTTCTAAGACTTCATTTTTGTATAGAAAGTTTTGAAAAATCAGCTTGTCTTTTTCTGCAATAGGTTTTAGGATCTCTTGCCATTTAATGGACCACAGCCTGTTTAAGTTGGTTTCGAAATTTCCTTTAGCCTTTTTATCTTCCAGATCCTTTCCACTGCTTAGCTTGTAATGGGTTAAGGCGGCATCAAGGTTTCCAAACGTTTTTTTGTTCCTCAAGCGGTACCACAATTCATAATCTTCTAAGGTGTTTGCATACGATACGTTATAGAAAATATTTTCACCCAAGTAAAAGTTTCGGCTCATTATGCTGGGTTGGTACAAACAGTTTTTAAACCACAAAGCGGCACTGATCTCAGGGTGGGACAATGGCGCTTTCTTTATTTGTGTTTGTTCTACATAAATCCATGTGCCGAGAATATCCAATTCAGGGTGCTTTGAAAAATAAGCCACTTGCTTTTCAATTCGGTCCTTCAGCATATCATCATCAGCATCTAGCCAAGCAATAAATTCACCCTTGGCCTCTTTTAATAAGTGGTTGCGTCCTGCTGCTATGCCAAGGTTTTCATCAGTTTTAATAAGCCTTAGCCTAAGGTCTTTGATGGAATTTAATACGTCATTGCTAGCGTCGCTGCTTCCATTATCCAATACCACAATTTCAATGTTGGTATAGGTTTGCACCAAACAAGATTCAATTGCTTTTTTAATGCTTAATTCAGCATTGTAAACAGGCATTAATATGGAAACTAGTTGGGGCAAATTTGTATGGTGTATTTAGCGAAGTTTTTAAGGTCGTATTTTTCTATAAAACTGCTGTTGGGTTGAACGAATAAAGCTTGGGTAATGCAATCGTAGGCATCGTCAATTGAATTGACAACAATACTTTTGCTTTCTTTGAGTAAATCGCCCAAACCGCCAGCATCATAGCCAATGACTGGTGTTCCGAGCAACATGCTTTCATGGGCCATACGGTTCCATCCTTCGTTTATTCGACTTAAAGCCAAGGTGCAAATAGAGCGGGATACATGCTCCAGATAGTCGTTGAACCTTGGGAAATACAAAACATCAAAGTGTTTACTTTCACTGGCTTCAAGTGGATTAAGGGTGCTGAAATAACAATAGTAGCCAGCTTCTGTGAGCTTTTGTGCCAATGGGTAAATGCCTTTATCGTTTTTGCTGCTCAATTGCCCCAGGTGAACCCAATTGTTTTTGTGTTTGCTCTGGTATTTTTCATAAGCCAAAGTGTCGAACAGGTTAGGGAATACTGAAACATTGGGAAGCTTGAATTCTTTTTCAAAAAAGCGTTTCCAAAAGTTGGCTACCACCACCACTTTGATGCGTTCGTTTTTTTGCTTTCTTAATAGGTAAAATAGAAAATGGTAATACCAATTTAGGCTTAAAGATTTGTTGTCGTTTGAATCGTAATTGTGCAAGACAATCCACACTTGTTTTTTGTTGAATAAATTGCGGAGTATAGCCGATACGCCTGTTCTTGCTGTAACGATGTTAATGTCCCCTGAACTTTGGAAATAGGCCCACAACATAAGGTATACATGGGCAATTGGCGATTCAAACAATTGGTTTTTGCGAATAAGTTTCGCCTCTACCTTATGGTTGATGGCTAAAAAAGCCAAGCAAGAATCGAACAAACATTTTTCGTGTCTGTAACCACCTGTTTTGCTGGTTCCATAGCTTATGTAGCGAATTTGCATGGGGATAATTCAACACAAAAATAGGAACTTGAAACTGATTTTTTAGTTTCTGTTTTAATCGGGCTTAGAATTGGAAATAAATAAACGGCTTCATTTCACTTGCCATGGTTTGGTAAATGAAGATTGCCGTTACTATGGTCATAGCGACTTTAGCCCATACCGGCGATTTGATAAATAGTTTTTTATACTGCCATTTGGTGCTACTTGGCAACCAATGAACGATAAAGGCAAGGGACATTAGTAAAAAGACTTCCTTAAAGTTAACTAGGATTTCTGGAAGAATGCTAAAGTTTAGGTCATCGCTTATTTTGCCAATTACCTCATTGGCTTGGTTCATGTCTTCTGCCCTGAAATAAATACGGGTAAAGGTGATAAATGAGAAAGTAATTAAGACCTTCCAAAAGTGTACGGGTAGGGTTTTGATCTTTTCGTATGGGCTAATTTTTCTCCAAAATTTAGACACTACCAAGCCAAAACCATTCAAGCCACCCCAAATAATGAAGTTTAAGGTAGCACCGTGCCATAAGCCACCCAGCAACATGGTAATCATCAAGTTGATGTTGGTGTTCACCGTGTGCTTTACTTTTTCAGACACAAAGGAGAGGACGAGTAAAACAAAAGCGATTGATCCCACCACCCATAAAATCCAAGTGGCATCGAGCATTAAGGCAATGAAGACACTTAATACCGCAATGATGATATAGGAAGCAATGCTGCCACGCCTGTTTCCACCTAACGGAATATATAGGTATTCTTGCAGCCAAGTAGACAAAGAGATGTGCCAACGCTTCCAAAAGTCTCCAACATGGGTTGCTTTGTATGGCGAGTTAAAGTTGGTTTTGATGCGGTATCCCATCAACATAGAAATGCCAATAGCGATGTCGGTATAGCCAGAAAAGTCGAGGTATACCTGAAGTGAATAGCCAATAACGGCGAGTAAATTTTCGACCCCAGAAAACAATAAAGGATTGCCAAAAATACGGTCAATGAAGTTGACGGCTATATAATCGCCTACCACCATTTTTTTGAACAAACCATTTAAAATCATAAACACAGCCAAACCGAATTGGTATTTGTTTAAATTGAATGGGGTTCTAATCTGTGGGATAAAGTCTTTTGCTTTTACAATCGGTCCAGCCAATAATACAGGGAAGAAGGACACATAAAATCCAAAGTCGTAGAAGTTCTTAACCGCGGTCATTTTTCGCCTATACACATCAATGGTATAGCTCAAGGTATGGAAGGTGTAGAATGAAATTCCTACGGGCAAAAGAATGTTGTCAATATCGAAATGGGTGCCAATAAAACCATTGCTCCAATGGGCAAAGAAGTTAAACACCTTGTTGTCGGTATGGAATATTTGGTTGTATGAATCGGTGAAGAAATAAGCGTATTTGAAAAAGCAAAGCAAACCAAGGTTGATCACCACACTGTATATGAGAAGTGCTTTGCGTTTTAGTTCGTTTTGCGAATTGTGTATGAATTGCGCGACGGCAAATTCATTGCCAATGGTGAACAAGAGCAGTAAGAAAAAGAAGCCTGAGGTTTTGTAGTAGAAAAATATACTAACCAAAAACAAAAACAAGTTTTTCAAATTATACTGTTTGTGAATAACTGTAAATATGGCAAAAACAAGGGTGTAAAAAATCCAAAAGCTTATTTCAGTGAATATAAGCAAGTGTTCGGGAGAGAATAGGAAAAAATTGCGGAGTTCTTGCGTCAATATCTCATTCATGTTTCAAATGTGCAACAGGGGTTTTTAAATAATCTTCATATTTGCGTATAAAGGCGTTAAACATTAAGTCGCCTAAAAGTCTGTAACCGGAGTTGGATAAGTGCACATGGTCGCGCGCAGCCATTTGGTTCTTGATCCAAAATTCAATACTGCCCAATCCGCCCATGATGGAGAACAAGTCCCACACCCCCGTATTGTATTGGTAGGAGAGGTTGCGCATAGCGGATTTTACTTCCAAGCCTGTAACATTTTGAAAGTATTTTCCTTTGCGGCCTTTTTTGTAACTGTCGGTATTGGTGGTAAATAATATAGCAGCATTGGGTGCTACTTTTTTAACAATGGCCAACCATGCACGGTAGTTGTTTTCGTAACACGATTGACAAAAATTAGGGTCGAAGGCATCGTTAATTCCAACAGAGAAAATAACCAAGTCTGGTTTGATGGCGGCCAGTTGTTGTTCCATTAAAGAACATTTTAAATAGGTTGGCACAGATGCACCGTTGGCGCCAATGGCATTGTAATTAATTCCCGGAGCATCAAGGTCGCAGAACAAACCAAATAAAGTAAATATATTTTGTATAGAATCGGTTTTGAGGCATTTGAAGCTCACCTGCTTCATTGGTTGCTCAAAAATAAATTCGGTATAGCCACCTTTTTTGTTGTGAATGATTTGCTTTGCGCTGTAGGGAGAGTCGAGACCTAATTCAAAGCTTTGATGGTGTTGTTCATAAAAGACTTTGATGCGGTCGAACCAATATTCGGTCTTACCCGTTTGCCCCATAGTGATGGTAAATGTAGCGCCAGAATCGTAGGTGTTGGTTTTGATGGCATTCATGCCAATCTCTCCACCACAAGAACTGTTAACGGCTCTGCACCCATCCCATTTGCCGGTAAAATTAAAGGTGTAATTGCTGGGGTTATTGTTTTTTGTAAAGCCCATTTTGAATGGGTATACCCAGCCTCTTGCGGCTTGTTTTTGGTTGATGAATTGGTTGAAGTTCTCCCGCATTCTGCCCGACCATACATCGGCTTGAATGTGTGAACCTCCGAAATGAACAATGTTAATCTTGCCTTTGCCTGTGGTGATTAACGCGTCAAGTTTGCGGTAAAAACCGTAGAAATCCATGCTGTCGTTGAAGAATTCAACTTGGTTAAGGCTATAGTTTACGAAAGGATATTGGTTGATGTTCACAGCACCATCTTGTGCTTGCAGGTAACTTGTACTCGCAAACAGTAAAATGAGGTATGTGATTATTCTCTTCAAGTTCTCAGTTTTGTATTTTTTTTCTCAGCAGGTACATGTCGTATTCTTTCATCAGCGATTGATAGAAAATCTCTGAGATTTTCACTGCACCTTTTTGACTGAAGTGTATATAGTCTGGAGAACCTAAAGCTGGTTTTGATTTTACCCATTGCACCATGCTGCCGCTGCCGCCCATGGCTTCGTACATGTCCCAGAAAATACCGCCATTGTCAAGGGTTGCTTTTTTAAGGGCGTCTCGGACATTGGTTAGTTGTTGGTGGGTTTGAAAACTGCCATTTATTTTTACGCTCATATCGGCAGGCCCGATTACAAAAACAATTAATTCTGGATCTATGGATTTTAAATACCTGATTTCGTCATAAAACTTTTTTCCAAAGGCATCGGCACTGGCTTTGCTGGTCATTCCAGGAAGGGCATTGCCACCAAATTGAAGTATCAGAACTTTAACGCCAAGCATTTGGTAGGTCTTGCGCAAAGTTTCTGCATTTATGCGTCTGAAGATGGTTCCTGAACAACCGCGCATTGGGATGTTGTCGAGACTTACGCCATGGTTTCCATCCAAAGAAATCCCCAATATGTCGGCATTGGCCCCAACAAATTTTAAGCCGATTTGACCTTCTGCACTGTCCGCAGAAAACTCGACCATTTGTTCTGATGAAGAGGCTTGTAAAGTTTTAACTTCACCTGTTTTCCCATTCACAGCTGAGGTGATTTCTAATGGGCGATCGATTGCACCGATAAGCACTTTACAACGCGTAAAATGTTTGTTTTTATGGCTGGTGTTTTCTCTTGCTGTTATAACAACACTAGCGACTTCACTTTCTTTTTTACAGAAATAAGCCATTGGTCCATAGCGGTTGTGTTTGGCTCTGTTTTCACCACCACCAAAGGTAAGTCTGCGGTTCCATGAACCAACCGATTGCACAGCAACCGTGTATTTAGGTGTTACTTCTAGGGCAGGTAAAAGACCCATGCCACTTCCGCCGTAACTGCGTTGCAGTTGTTCGCGGATGTATGAACTGATGCGGTCCATTTCGATTTGTGAATCACCGTAGTGGATGATGTGCAAACTGGTGTTGTCGCTTTTTACTTTGTTGAGCTCATCGAAAAAACGGTCCATAGGCGCACGGTTTTCGTTGGCGAAATAAAATTTTGCGGGACTTTCGAGCGCTTCAACCTGCATAAGCACCAAGGTATCGGCGGTAGAACGGCTCGGTTTTTTTAAGATGGCTTCTTTGCGCTCTTGCAAAGATTTTGACTCTTCGATTTTTTGAAGTTCTGCGAAATAAGCAGTAGAATCAGGTTTCTCGGTAAATTTTTCAGTGAAATCAGAAAGGGCTTGAACTTTTTCACCTGCAAAATTGAAAGAAAGCTTAGCTAAAATTTTTGAAGCCAAGCCAAGAGAACACAAGGTTAAAATAATAAATAATAAAACGTTTACTGGTTTCATGCGCCTGCCTGCTGTAAGTTGCAAAAGTAACGAAAATTACTAGGCCTTTATGATGTAATAAGAAAAATTAATTAACGGTTTATCAAAGGTTTGATTAATTTTGTAAGACCAATGGACACCATAGTAAATAAAGTATCACAAAGCGGACTTTCCGAAATTGATTTAGAAACGTTTTACGACGAAGCGTCGAGAGAAATCTACGACATAAAAGAGCAGTTGTTTATGGGCTTGATGTTGAAGGAGAAAGAGTTTAGAGAGTTTATTAAAAGCAATGAATGGTCTAAATACGCAGGCAAGCATGTCGCTATTATATGCAGTGCAGATGCCATTGTGCCAACTTGGGCTTACATGTTGGTGGCAAATAAATTGTCAGGTGTTGCAAAATCGTTTGTGTTTGGCGATTTGAATGTATTGGAGTTTTCCTTGTTTAAGGAAAAGATTGATGGAATTAACTTGGACGAATACAAAGACCAGCGTGTGGTGGTTAAGGGTTGCAGCAAGAAACCTGTTCCCGTAAGTGCTTATGTTTATTTGACTGAAAAGTTAACGCCAATAGTAAAGTCGATCATGTATGGAGAACCATGCAGCACAGTACCGGTGTATAAAAGGGCTTAAATTGTTTATCAATAAGTCGCTTAATGTTTAAATAAGGTTTTAACTTCGCTCCTTTATTTTAATTTATGAAAAAGTTATTTTTAGCCTTATTAATCTTGGCCTTGCCAGGAATAGCAATGGCGCATGGTCATACCGATGGACCAGCCCTTGGACCTGTTCGTGTGGAATTTATACTTTTTGCATTGACATTAATTGCAGTGGCTTTATTCCACAACAAGACCATGCAAGTCGCTTTAATTGGCTTGGGTTCAATTTTGGTTTGGGAATTGTTTGTTGCCAGTGGATTTAACATTGTTGAACATTTTTTTGGCAGCAATGGCATAGTTGATCAAATCATTCATAAAGACAAAAGACAAGGTGAATGGGCCATCATATTAAATCTATTGGGTCTATTGCTTGGGTTTTCTATTCTTGCTAAACACTTTGAAGAAAGTGGCGTGCCTCAAATCTTACCCAAATATTTACCTGAGGGTTGGGTTGGGGGATTTGTCTTATTAATTCTTATAGCATTTATTTCTTCCTTTTTAGACAATATTGCTGCAGCCATGATAGGTGGAACTGTGGCGGCAACTGTTTTCAGAGGTAAAGTTCATATTGGGTATCTTGCAGCAATAGTAGCAGCAAGCAATGCAGGTGGTTCAGGTTCGGTAGTTGGTGATACCACCACAACCATGATATGGATTGCCGGTGTGCCTGCCACCGAAGTACTCAAAGCTTTTGTTGCGGCGATTCCTGCTGTGATGATTTTTGGTATCATAGCGGCAAAACAGCAACACAAATTTCAGCCTATAACTAAGGATGCACCTTCGAATGTAAAGGTTGATTCCAAACGATTGCTTGCAGTAGGAATGATTTTAGTGGGTACTATAGTTACCAATTTCTTGTTCGATTTTCCGGCTCTTGGGGTTTGGGTAGCTATTGTAATTGCTGCAAGTTTTAATAAAACGCCATGGAAAGAAGCAAAATTGGCATTGTCTGGTTCGGTGTTTTTATTGAGTTTGGTGGTTGCTGCAAGTATGATGCCTGTAGATTCTCTGCCACCTGCAAGTTGGCCGATTGCTTTAGCACTCGGATTTGTTAGTGCAGTATTTGACAATATTCCATTAACGAAACTGGCGTTAACCCAAGGAGGCTACGATTGGGGCGTATTGGCTTATGCGGTTGGCTTTGGTGGCAGTATGATTTGGTTTGGATCTTCTGCCGGTGTTGCGTTGTCCAACATGTTCCCTCAAGCCAAATCAGTAGGTGCTTGGGTGAAAAATGGGTGGCACGTCGCATTGGCTTATGTAATTGGTTTTATAATCATGATAGGGATAGCCAAATGGGTTCCTGATACAATATACGTAAAGGCGGCTAATTCAAATGCAACTGAACAAACTGTTCATGAATAAATAGTCATTAAAATATTTAATCAAAAGCCGATGCATCTGCATCGGCTTTTTTTATGCCCCTTTTTTTATATATTTTATAAAAATACAAAATTGTTTAAATAAATACTGTTTATTTAAGTTAAAACATTGTATAATAGAGTTTTGTGTTTTTTGAATTGGCGCTACATTTAATTAGAATCTTTACTAAAAATGTAAAAATACCGTTGCGCAGGTTTTGGGTCTAATTGCTGTACTGTTTAACTTAATTTACGTGTTTTTTTGGTAATAATGATAAAAATATGAAAAATATTTACAAATTTATTTTCTTGTAAATCAGATGGTTGTATGAAAATGTATAAAAAATATGTAGGTTTTTTGACAATTTATTTGCGAAGCTATTTTTAAAATCAAACCCTTCGTATATTTGGGTATAGGGCAATGAAAAAAATAAGATTTATTGCACACTAAGTAAAAAAACCTATAATAATATGTTAAATATCAGCAATCTAGACGAGGATCAACAAACCAAAGATAGTTTTATCAAATCAATGGTGTTGTTTATTATTTTATTGGCTTTTTGTTTTGCGCCTTTTTTGGCCTTCGCTCAAAGCAAACAGGTTTCAATGGGCCACAGCTCTTGTAAAAAAGCGATGGTCAAAACTGAGAAAAGTATAGTTCGAACGCAAGAGCCGCGCATGGCAATTGCAGATTAAACAAAAACTAAAACTGTCTTTGATCTATGGGTTAAGGACAGTTTTAAAAGATATAAAGTGTAGAAATTCATAATGCGTTTGTTGATTTTCAAAGATTAATCCGTTGCCAAGTGAAAACTTGGTAGCGGTTTCTTCAAACAAATAAGCTGCTGCACTCCCGTTCTCTGACATAGTTCCTTGAGAAGGAAAAAAGATATTAAGTGAAGACATTCATAATGCGTTTGTAGATTTTCAAGATTAAACCGCTGCCATTCGAAAGTTTGGTAGCGGGTTTTTTCAACTGGTTTTCACTTTAATGAATTTAAAACTTGTGCTGACATTTACCCAAATGGTTTATGTCGGTTAAATATACAAGTATAGATACATAGTGCGTTTGTTGATTTTCAAGATTATTCCGTTGCTGTTCATAATGAATGGCAGCGGAGTTTATCGAAAACCAAGCATTGGCTATACACCCGTTCTCTGGAATACCGCTTCTGAAGCATAAAGATATAAAGTGAGCTTTTTAATAGAGTAGTTAATTTTCCATTTATATCCACTGTAAGTTTTTCTTGCAGTGGATATTCTTTAGTCTTTAGAAGAAATAAAATATTAGTGGAGTTTATTCATATAAGGTTGTTAATTGATTTATACTGTTGCAAGTAATTGCAACAGTATTTTATTCACCTTTAGAATAAAAATCTGCAATGCCACGTGTAGGCATTAAGACCTTAAGTGATGAGATTTATCTCGATTTATAAAATTTAACAACACAAATACACACTAAAAGCCATGGATTAAAATCTGTGGCTTTTTTGTTTTAGAGACGTTTGCGCTTAAACGACGGTTAAGACTTTCTTTGTCTCGAAGAATTCGTCGGCAAACAATTCGGAGATGTTCCTAATGAAAACTTTTTTCTTGGGATAGCGTTGCTTGAAATTGTAAATCTCATCCACCAAATCGCCACCCTTCAGACAAATGACTTCAGAGTCTGGCTTCAAATTTTTGCTTATCCATCCATAAAAATCCACCAATTGGGTAACGGCTCTGCAGGTAACCACATCGTATTTGCCCATGATTTGCTCTGCTCTGGCATGCTCTGCTTTTACATTTTTTAAACCAACAGCATCCGCAACGCCCTGCACCACTTGTATTTTTTTTCCAATAGAATCGACTAAGTGAAAATCTATTTCCGGGAATAAGATGGCCAATGGAATGCCAGGAAAGCCACCACCAGTGCCAATGTCTAATACCGAATGAACTTGAGAAAAGTCGGCGAATTTGGCAACACTTAAGGCATGCAATACGTGGCGGGTGTATAGTTCATCAATGTCTTTTCTGGAGATAACATTGATTTTTTCGTTCCACTCTTTGTATAAGGGGTACAATTGCTCAAACTGTGCTTTTTGATGTTCACTCAGCTTGGGAAACTGACGGAAAATTTCTGCAGTACTTACCATTTCTTTTGCTTGCCAAAAATTGTAATAAATCCGAATCCGAAATTATAGATTAAATAAAGAAAATCAAATATTGGCATCCATACGACTAGACCAACTTGCTTTAATTTTTTAAATCCGAAGAACATAAATGGCCATTTAATTAACCAATACAAGCCAAGCAATGACAAGGCCCAACCAAAACTGCTGATGAAAAACAAGTTCGCGAAGAACGCAAACCAAAGCAGGGCATGGCTAAAGGCAAAGAAGCCCAATTTAACTTGATGGCTTTTCTTGTAGTATTTACCTGCAAAATTGTGTCGTTTCTTTTGTTGAAACCATTCTTTAAAACTCAATTTGGCATTGGTCATTACAAAGGCATCAGGGTGGCAGCAGATAGCCGTATTGTTGCTATTGGCTACCTCGTTTATAAATAAATCATCGTCGCCAGGAGCAATGTGTAAATGGCTTGCAAAACCTTTGTTTTTGAAGAACAAGGAACGTTTGTAACTTAAGTTTCGGCCAACACCCATGTAGGGATCACCTTTAATGGCATACGAAAAATAGGATAAGCCTGTGTAGGCATTTTCCATGCGGGCAATTAAGTTTACAAAATTTGCTGTTGTGTTAAATGGAGAATACCCCAAAACGATTTCTGTATTCGGGTTTGTGTGGTAGGCTTGTACCATGTATTTAATCCATTGATTGCTGGCTGGCAAGCAATCCGCATCACACAACAAAATGATTTCGTTTTTAGCGGCTTTTAATCCTAAGGATAGCGCCAGCTTTTTACCGACGTATTGCTTTTTCATGTCTTCGGTAACAAAGACTACTTTCAAACGGGGTTCTGTTTTTTGCAAATCCTCTAAGTAACGTGTACTGCCATCCCATGAGGCATCGTCAACGATGATGAGTTCAAAGTCAGGATAGTCGAGGGCCAAAAGGGTAGGGATTAAAGTCTGTAAGTTTTGAAACTCACTGCGGGCACAAACAATGATGCTTACAGCTTGCCAATTTTGTTCAGTTAAAACTTGCTTAGGGTGTTTTATTAACTTTAAGTAGTAGGCAAATGGATACAGCAACTGTATGATAATAAACAGCAGAAGTACACTTAAACAAATAAGCGCAGGTAGGGAAGGGTTTAGTGTAAACATGTATTATTTGAATCCGATACCGGTTTTTTGAGTCGGTATATTATCTGCTTTAAACTCAGCCACATCTTCTAAAATCATCGTCCCTATTGCCTTTGGTGTGCGTTTTGTTTTTGGTAATTCGCTTAAGCGTAGGTGTTGGTTGCGCACAGCCTCTTCAATTACTTTGCGCACGGCACGTCCATTTCCAAAGTATTTGTCACGCTTCTTGTGCATGTAGTCAATGTATTCGTGCAACCTTGCTTTTGCCGCATCATCAGGTGTGATGTTGTGGTCAGCCAGTTGTTGAATAGCGATGCTGTATAGGTCTTCTGGAGCGAAGTCTTCGAAGTGGAAGGTGCGGTCGAAACGGGATTTCAAACCTGGATTAGCTTCCAAGAAACGCTCCATGTTTTGGGTATAGCCAGCGGCGATAACAATAAATTTGCCGCGGTTGTCTTCCATACGCTTCAATAAAGTTTCAATGGCTTCTTTTCCATAATCGCTGCCACCGCCTTCAGTTAAAGCATATGCCTCGTCTATAAACAAGACACCACCCATCGATTTGTCGATGATTTCAGAAGTCTTTATAGCGGTTTGTCCGATATAGCCACCCACCATGGATTGGCGGTCGCATTCTACCAAATGTCCACGTTCTAAAATACCAAGGGCTTTGTATATTTGGGCTAAGATACGTGCCACAGTGGTTTTTCCTGTGCCAGGATTGCCAATAAACACGGAGTGAAGAGAGAAGATTTCTCTTGGATTTTTACCAGACTCCTTGTAATAGCGAACCAATTTAATCAGCTCTTCGATATCGGCTTTAACTTTGGCTAAGCCGGTTAAACGTTTTAATTTGTTTACAGATTCTTTAAGCAACTCCTCATCAATTGGAATATCGGCCAAGTCACCTTGCAGTTTAAGGTAAGATTTTTCAATGTCTTCTTTTTGAATGCTGCTTAAGTTTTCGATGCTTAATTTGTTTGGGTCTTTGGTTTTCATCACCCTTAGACCGAGGTTCATTTTAAATTCATCGATCAAGGAATTCACCATACGGGCATTGCCAAAGAATTTATCGCGTTCGCGGTATGAATCGACAAGGTGTTTGTATAATTCGGTGCTGGCTTCTTCACTTAGTTTTACGCCGCGTTTGTCGCAGGCGTATTCAGCGATTTTGATGAGTTCTTGGGGAAGGTAATCAGGGAAATCGTAGGTCATGTTGAAACGCGATTTCAATCCTGGATTTGATTCCATAAAGGTATTCATTTCAGAAGGGTAGCCTGCAACGATGATGGCGATGTCATTTGAATCGCTAAGTTCTTTCAACAATATCTCAATGGCTTCTTTTCCAAAGTCTTTGCTGTCGTCGTCTTTGCGTGCAAGCGAGTAAGCCTCGTCGATAAACAAGATGCCATCTTTTGCTTTCTTAATGGCCTCTTTGGTTTTAGGCGCAGTTTGTCCGATAAACTCAGCCACTAAATCGCCGCGGTCAACCTCATGGACATGGCCTTTTTTAAGTAAGCCAAGTTCTTTGTATATGCGGCCCAACATACGGGCAACGGTGGTTTTACCAGTACCTGGGTTTCCTTTGAACACCGCATGAAGGTTGATGTGTTCGTTGTCGGTCACGCCTTTTTCTTTGCGCAGGGCAATGAATTTAAGGTAATTGGTGTATTCTTTAACTTTATCTTTAATGCTGTTAAGTCCAACCATCGCATCGAGGTCGTGCATGACATTGTCGTATGAATCAGGAACGGGCGGAAGTTTGGGATCAGACTTCGGCGTGTTTTCATCTAAATCATCTTCATCAGGCATTTCAAAGTCGCCGTCGAAGTAGAAACCAGATTGAACCAATGGAATAAAATCTTCTTCCATGGCTTCTACATAATCGTCGCCTACCTCAAAAGGAACACTGGCAACCAGTTCATCCATAAACACCACTTCGATGTAGTAGCGTCCGCGGCCCCAAGTGCCGAGCATGTCGCTGCCCCAACCAACGGTGCTGGTAAAAATATCCTCTTCAGGTTTTACGAAAAATAATTTTGTAGCGGAACCTTTTAAGTAACCAGCGGAGGTTTTAAAGTTAAATGTCAGTTCACAAGCCCAATCGACGCTTTTGCGTGTTAGGTTGTGTGCATTAAGTTCTATCCAAATGTAGCGGGTGCTTAGAGCGTTGAAGCTGACGTAGTATTTGCGTTCAAGTTCAAGCATGTTTGCATCAGGACCTTCGTACAGTTTAAGCGAATCTATTTTAAAGAATGGGTTAACTCCGTTTTTAACGATGCCTTGGCGTTCTACATAAAAACTTTTTGTGGCGGTAAGTTCATCGTTCACGTAGGCTTCCCAACGAAAAGCACCGGCTTTCCAATAGGTAGCAGCGGTTTTTACGCCCCAACCTTCACGGACATAAACGATGTTATCGCGTTTGTCTACAGAGCGGTCGCACACAAGGTCGCAAATTTCCTCATCGTTTTCGTTGAGGCATTTGAGGCGAAGGCGGATGTCCCAATTTTCCTCGTCGTATTTTTTATTGAAGAAAGAGAATTCGCAATATATATAGGCGGCTTCTTGCTCGTCGAAGACTGAGCGGTATTTTTTGGCGTTGTTAGCAAGCCATTCTGTGCTTCCGTAAGTTTTAATGTCTCGGAATTTAAAGCAATCTTTAATGTTCATAAAACAGAACAATAATACGAAAATGCTTGGTTTTACGGAAGCTTATTTTCTTTTTTTTATCTACATGAAAATTTCATTTTGTTTTATTGAAGAAAAGATTATTTTTGCAACCCCAATAATCGGAGAGATGACTGAGTGGCCGAAAGTAGCAGTTTGCTAAACTGCCGTATGGGAAACTGTACCGAGGGTTCGAATCCCTCTCTCTCCGCAAGAGGATGAAAAGACAAGAACGAAGTTCTTGTCTTTTTTTTTGAATCCAAAAAATTTGCCAAGTTGCTCTGAACTTGAGCGAATTTTTGATTCAAAAAAAAGAAGGCTGCGCTAAGCAGACTTTTCATCCTATTTAGCACCCCAATCTAGGGATCATGCAATAATCCCTGGTAGCAAGAGCAAGAGAATTGAGGAAGGCAGTCTGAAAGTATTGGAGATTTCGTGTAAGGCTCAGGGGTGATCCCAGTGGCAGATCCCGCTCAGAGCCGCGAAAACCCTGCACTAGAATTTTGTTTCACAAAATACAGAGCAGGACAAAGCGCCACGGGATGGCTATATTATTCGTTTTTTAAATACAAATTGTAAAACACCCTTGAGACGGCAAAACTCCCTTGAATGATTTTATGATTTTGTTCATTTATTAATAGTCGTTTGCCTACTTAATTTTATTTGGTTATTTTTGAAGTGAAATTGAAAAACAAAGAACTCATATTGCAAATGCTGCAGGAACATCGTACTGAATTAAATCGTTACGGCGTTGTTTCTATTGGTTTGTTTGGTTCTTATGTACGCAATGAGCAAAATAAAAATAGCGATATAGATTTATTGCTTGATTTCGAACCTAGTTCAGAGAATTTTGACAATTACTTGCATGTTTGCACACTATTGGAGCAAGTTTTTATGGGTGAAAAGATTGAAATTGTCACTAAAAATGGACTTAGCCCATACATTGGTCCGAGTATATTAAACGAAGTTGTTTATGCCTAGCGTCTTTTTTTGTAAAGGGTCTAGGGACTAGCGTCTAGGGTATAGCAGTTAGTCATTAACTGGGGATTTTGTTTACTTCTTCTCCCTCACCACCCATTTTTCTTAAACTTGCGCAGCGACCATAGTAGGTACACGCAAATAAAGAGACTTAGGGAAATTAAAACTTTATAGAAGAGGTCTAGATAAAAACCGAGCATGTTTAATGTTGAAGGGTTATAGGATTTCTTCCTTATTCAATTCGAGTTGACGTTTGAGTCTCCTTTTCTTCACAAACCGAATTAAAAAATCAATCCCCAATATAAGGGCAAGAAAACCGATAACCAAGCCATAGATAATTGAAACATCATCGTTGCCTGGGGTGCCGGCAAAGCCATCTATTGAAAAGATGAATACTGTCACAATTAAAGAAATCACAGATTTCATCATTTATGTTGGTTTGAAATTCGTTTTCCAAAGGTAAAAATTTATTACTATTTATATTGATTTTTTCTCGAAATTTTATAGAAAGAAAACGGATGTGCGCCCCAAGACCGGCGGCTTGCCCTAAATACATGATTGAATGGGCAATGGATAATTCATGGGCAAGGTTCCGCAAAGGGCTGTTTGCGAACGGGAGCGAAGCGGACCCAAAGGGCCTGGAAAAGGCGCCCAAATAAACTAAGCAACAACAGCAAGAGTCCCGAAAGGTATCGGGAGAGGAAGGCGGTCGGTCCCGAAAGCTTTCGGGATTGAGGATTCCGTTTAAGACACAGGGGTGATCCCAGTGGCAGATCCCGCTCAGAGCTGCGGGAACCCTGCACTAGAATTTTGTTTCACAAAATACAGAACAGGACAAAGCGCCACGGGATGGCTATATTATTTCGTTTTTTAAATGTAATTTGTAAAACACCCCTGAGACAGCATTTCGATTGTTATGAAACCGTCAACCTTATTTAGGAACCGACAGAGTCTCTGTTACTGGGACCAATAACTAAAACCTCAATATTTTTTCACTATTTGTTTGTTATGCGCTCTTTTTTTTCATGATTTTGCAAATTGCGCCTATTTTATTTTGCAAATTGCTGAAATTTGCCTATTTTGCGCCTACAAATAACCAAAAATGAATAATCCCGCCTATTTTTCTAATGATGCGCCTGTTATTCAAGGCTTAGTAAAACCTTGTGCAGGATGGATAGTGGGATACACGGCAGTCATTGAAAAGTTAAAACTGCAAATTCCAATTCCAGCACTGAAAGCAATGGTTTCAGATAGATATAGAGTTGTAAAAGAGGAATCATGGCTAATTTTCTCATTGGCCTATTTGCCTCAAGACAATGCTAGAATTTCCAAAATTGAAGCTTTATACAACCACTTGGTATTTGCTCTGAAATACGAGGGTGTCAATCTTTTGTTTTTTATTAAGTTACATGAAAAGCTAAGTAGCGAAGAGCTTTTAGAATTGGTAAACATTGAACCTTTGGGCCAGTATTCCAGAAGGATTTGGTTTCTCATTGAATGGGTGTCCGGAAAACAGATTGTTGGAAAAAGTGACATCTCCAAAAAAAGCTATGTTATGGCGGTTGACCCGAAATTGCAATTTGCTGTTTCGGGAATTAAATCGCAAAGACATTTGGTGCTGAATAATTTACCTGGCACAAATAAATTCTGTGCGTTAATTAGGAAAACGGAGAAAATAGAAACGCACTTGACTAAGGACTATATGGAGGAGAATAGAAGGCAACTATCTGGGATTAGAAAAGACATTATTCAAAGAGCCTCTGCGTTTTTGCTTTTAAAAGACTCAAAAGCTTCATTTACCATTGAAGGAGAAAGTCCAAAGAGTAAAAGAGCTTCTCGATGGGGTGCAGCTTTAGGTCAAGCTGGTTTAAATGACCTGAGCAAAGAGGAATTGATGCGTTTGCAGCAAATGGTAATTGAAAACACCCGATTTGTTCAAATGGGATTAAGGACAAAAGGAGGATTTATTGGTGAGCATGATAGATTATCCATTGAGCCTATTCCTGACCACATCTCAGCAAATCCGAATGACCTAGATGAGCTTTTAGACGGTTTAATTGAAGTTAATCAGATGCTTATCAAAGATGACATTCATGCGGTGTTGGCTGCGGCAATGATTGCATTTGGTTTTGTGTTCATTCATCCTTTTGAAGATGGCAACGGAAGAATACATCGGTATTTAATTCATCATATGTTGGCAAAAAAACAGTTTGCCGATCAAGGGATTGTTTTCCCTATTTCATCTTCTATTCTTGACCACATAAATGATTACCAGCAAGTTTTAGAATCTTATTCCAAACCCCTTTTGGATTTTATTGAATGGGTTGAAACCAAGGATCATAATGTAGAAGTTATAAACGATACCAAAGACTATTATCGATTCTTTGATGCCACAAAACAGGCAGAGTTTTTGTTTGATTGCGTTGAAGATACCATAAAGAATATTGTTCCAAAAGAGATCAATTATTTGGCAAATTTTGATGCCTTTAAGGACTATATGGACGAAGAATTTGAAATGCCGGATAAATTGGTTTCGGTTTTAGTGAGGTTTTTAGAACAAAATCAAGGTGTTTTATCCAAGAGAGCTAGAGAAAAAGAATTCAACATGCTCACAGATAAAGAAGTATATCAAATACAATCAATGTATATTGAAATGTTCGGTAAGTAATTCTTTTAGGATCTCTGTGTTTTTCTCAAATTAGGCGAGAAAATAAAATATTTATATATTGCACACCGAAGCGTATTAAATAATTCTTTTTATAGGACTTCGTTTTAAGTATGGATAGAAATTTACACCATTATGTTGTAGCTCCGGGAAGTATGGAGTGGTGGCAGATGAACTTAGGTTTTTTGTTGTTTGGCGTTGCCTTGTTTTGGATTTCGAAAAAGCAAACAGCTGAGAACAGGCAAAAGCAAATTGCAATGTTCATGGCCTTTGTATTGGGGCTCAATGTATTGGCTTCACATGTTTATTTTGCCAGCATTGGGATGTGGACTTTGCAAAACAATTTGCCTTTGCATTTATGTGCCATGTCTGAAATATTGGCGGTGTTTATGTTGCTTACACGCTCACAATTTATATATGAACTTTTGATATTTTGGAGTGCTGGAGCAATACATGCTTTCATTACGCCGGAGTTAACGCATGGCTATGGGTCTTATCAAGTTTTGGCCTATTGTGTGTCGCATGGTGGGATAATCTTGGTGTCGTTTTACGGCACTTGGGTGATGGGATTTCAACCTCGTAAATACAGTTGGTTCAAGGTGTTTTTGTTTACCCAATTGTGTCTGCCTGTTATTGGATTTGTCAATTATTTGTGCGGTTCAAATTACATGTATTTGGCTCAGAAGCCAGGGGCTAACAATCCGTTTATCATCGGCGAATGGCCTTATTATATTGTTAGTTTGGAGCTGGTGGTATTGGTGCATTTTTATTTGTTTTATCAGATGCATGTATGGGTAGGGAAGAGGAGATTAGGGGCAATGGAGACAAGGCAAAAAGGCTAACTCGTTCACCTTTAAATATTTTTCCAAAAATTTTCTTGCATAAGCCAAAAAAAGTAGTACTTTTGCAACCCGTTCTAAAAAAGAATTAAAAAAAACTTCGGGGTGTAGCGTAGCCCGGTATCGCGTCTGCTTTGGGAGCAGAAGGTCGTAGGTTCGAATCCTGCCACCCCGACATCGAAGAAAAGTTTAAATCAGAGTCAAAGCAAAAACATGCCATCTTAATAAGTCAGCAGGTTCGAGCTGAAGGGGAGCTTGAAAGGCGAAGCCAATCCTGCCACCCCGACCGAAGATGGCAGTTGACAGTTTAAGATTTATCCTCAACTGTGGCTGCCTTTTTTTTTAACATGGTCTCGTAGCTCAGTTGGATAGAGCAACAGATTTCTAATCTGTGGGTCAGGGGTTCGAATCCCTTCGGGATCAC
>CANFXY010000040.1 GCA_947451105.1 Bacteroidota bacterium
AAAGTCTCCATGGTAATCAATTAAATTAAGTTCCTTAATGATTTCGCCTACGGCGGTTTTATTCATGATCTCATTCAAACGGTCAGTTTGGTTGATCTTTAATGCATCAATGAAATTGTAGTCGTTAGGACTTTGAATGAATTGATCTATTGACTTAGGTGTGTTAAGTTCAAGATGATCGAAGCGGTAAGTTTTAACATCTTTTAAATTAAAGTAGTCATTGCTTTGCGCAAAGGATAAGATGCTGTTGCAAATTAAAAGTAATACACTTAGTTTTTTGATCATTCTATGCCTTTATATTCAATGTTTATTTGATAATTGAGAGCCAAATGGTTTTTAAATTCACCCGCTTTATGCAAAGGTATTTTAATTTCAGCAGAAAAACATGATTCTTCAGCTAGAACGGATAATGTGGCTTGGAATTGTTTACACGATTTAAATACTTCATTCTCCATACCAAAAGGACAGGAAACGGTATATTTTTCTAGTATCGGGAATTCCGTGATTTTTGTGAGTGAAAGACATTCTGCTGCCGCTGCTCCGTATGCTTCAATAAGACCTGGAACGCCTAGCATAGTGCCACCAAAGTAACGGACAACAACAACCAAGGTATTGCAAAGATCAAGTTTTTGAATCTGCCTCAATATTGGTTTGCCTGCCGTATTGGAGGGCTCGCCATCGTCATTGGCTCTGAAATTTTGTTTGTCGTGTCCAAGTATCCACGCAAAGCAGTGGTGGGTTGCATCAGGGTATTTTTCTTTAATAGCATTTAAATGTAGTTTAATTTCTGCTTCCGTTTTTACAGGCCAAGCGTAAGCAAAAAACTTGCTACCCTTTGCTTTGTATAAACTGTCACAGGAAGAATCAATCATTTTATAGGTGCTGGAAAACAACATTAAGCAAACAAAATTAAATAGATGGATAGGATAGAAATTACGATACCCAAGAGTTTATAAAGGTTGATTTTTTCCGAAAAGAAAAGCCATGCCAAAAGGAAAGACAAAAGCATAACCATCGAATTGTTGACCAAATAAAATTGACCAGAACTTAAGAAGCCTGAGCCCAAGGCCAATAGCATAAAATGTACGGAAAAGTAATTTGGTATCCCTAGTAATATGCCATGTGAAAGGCTTTTGTATTCTTTTGTTATATTGACTTTAGTGGCTATTGAAAATACAATGGAAGACACTAAGGCCATTGAGAAAATTAAGACGATAACACTTGATGGCGAAGAGCCATTTAAATTCTTTTGCAGGACATTTAGAGCGGTGTCAATAATACCGCAACCAATAAATATGACCAAAGGGATAGCTAAAGATTTTAAAGTCCATTTTTCGCCTTTTTTATAGGTCATAAGAACAACAGCAGGAATTGATAAGCACAAGGCTACTATTCTGAGTAAACCAAATTCTTCATGAAGCACCAATGCCCCATAGCTTACTGGAATTACCAAAGATAATTTGGCTGCAGCGCTGCTAATGCCAACCCCAATTTTAGAAGATGAGTAGGCCATTGCATAAAAAATGGCGAAGAATAGGATACCAAGGACCAAACTGGATAAAATAATACTGCTGTTTAGCTGTTCGAAATTGACACCCTGGTTCATAATTATCCCTGTAGTAATACAGGCAATATAGTTTCCACTTATAGCAGGAAGTGTAGCGATTTTCTTTATGTCAAACCATTTGAAAAACAAGAACAGACTTGCCGATAATGAAACCGAGAGCAGTATATAAATCATTCGTAAGTAGTTAAATTATCATCTATTAAATCTTCAGTACTTGAGGCCGCAAAATCAATTTTAGGTGCCGCAATTCCGTTGTTTAATAACAGTTTTTTTGATTTAAAAATTCTGATTTCATCGTAAAGGTTTGCATCGATAAAACTATTTAACAAAATTGTGCCACCTTCAACCACAACACTTGAAATTTTGGATTGGTATAAAGCCTCCAAAATGGAATCAATTCTTCGGTCGGGTATTTGAATAAATTCTATGCCCTTGCTGATTTCATTTTTTACGCCATTTAAGATGATGGTTCTTTGGCTTTGGTCGTAAAATTTTAAATGTTTGTTTTCTGATTTGAGCTCAAAATCTATTGCCACTCTAATCGGGTTTTTGCCTTTCCAAAGCCTTGTGTTTAATTGGGGATTGTCTTGAAGTAGGGTATTGGTTCCAACTAAAAAAGCATCTTCCTCACTTCTCCATTTATGCAGTCGTTTTTGTGCAGCAAGTCCACTGATTTGTTTGGTGTCTTCAGATGCAATAAAACCATCCGCAGATTCTGCCCATTTCAAAATAACATAAGGTCTTTTTTTATTGATAAACGTAAAAAACCGTTTGTTCAGCTTTTTGCATTCATTTTCTAAAAGGCCATGTTTAACCTCAATGCCTGCTTGTATTAATTTTTCCATTCCTTTTCCCGCCACAAGGGGATTGGGGTCTAAGCTACCTATTACAACTTTTTTAATGCCAGATTGAATCAACAAATCAGCACAGGGTGGTGTTTTGCCAAAATGTGAACAAGGTTCAAGAGAAACATAGGCAATAGATTCTTTTAGTAAATGAGCATCTTTAACGCTGTTGATTGCATTTACTTCCGCATGTGGTCCACCATACATGTTGTGGTAACCAGATCCAATAATTTCACCATTGTGCACGATAAGGCAGCCCACCATTGGATTTGGAGAGACTTGTCCAAATCCTTTTTCGGCCAAGGCAAGGCATTTAGAAATATATTTTTCGTCTTGATTTGTTATTCTGCGAAATTACTTAAAACTTTGCATACATGATAACATTGAGGGAAGCCTATCGAAATTCTAAAGAAACACTCTCTCTTGTTTATGAGCAGTCTGAGGCCACAGCAGTGGTAAATTACTTATTTGAGAATCATTTTGCTAAGTCAAGTAAAGACATCATGCTGCATGGTGAAGCCATGTTTGATCATGATGCAGAACTAGAAGCTGTTTTGTTGCGTCTAAAGAAATTTGAACCCATACAGCACATCTTAGGTTTTGAGTATTTTCTAGGGTTGAAAGTGTTGGTTAATTCTGATGTTTTAATTCCAAGGCCAGAGACAGAGGAATTGGTTCAATGGATACTTGAAGAAGAAAAAAATCTAATTCATGTGGTTGTTGATTTTTGTACAGGAAGTGGTTGTTTGGCTTTGGCAATGAGAAAGTGCTTTCCAAATTCCAAGATTATAGCTACAGATGTTTCTGAAAAGGCCATTGAAATGGCAAAGAAAAGTGAAGCATTGAATTTTAATTCTTATATGGTGCAATGGGTGAAACACGATTTGCTGAATGAAGTTTATCAATTGCCACACCCTGATGTTGTTGTTTGCAACCCACCGTATATTAAGATAGAAGAAAAGGAAGAAATGGGATTAAATGTCCTTGAGTATGAGCCACACTTGGCCTTGTTTGTATACGACAAAGATGCACTGCTTTTTTATAAGCGCGTTGTTGAACTTTTTATGGATAAAGCAATGCCTCATATCTATTTTGAGCTAAATCCGATCACTGCTGACGTGCTTGCTTTGTGGTGCAATGAAAAAGGCTTAGATTGTAAGTTTAAGTATGATTTAAGTGGCAAAAAACGCTTTGCACGTATTAGCAAATAAAAGATTAATTTTGCCCCCGCATGCGCATATTTAATTTAAATAGAAACAAATCGGAGGCACCTATGGTTGCCGCTTTTTCCATTTTTAGTATCATCGTTAGTTTGGTCACTTTTCCAAGTATTATGTGGTATAGCTTTTTGGTTTTTCCATTTATGGCAATCGTGTATATGGTATTGAGAAAATTTAGATTGGGTTTTTTCAAACAAGAGTGTTTCTTAATCGTCGATGATATTGGTGTTAGGTATTCGTTTACCGTGATCCAAAGGCCAAGGATTTTAAAATGGGAGCAAGTAGATAAGGTGAATTATCAGTTGTATGAAATCAATTTTAAATTGAAGGAAACCGGCGAGATAATTAGCATGCAAACTTCGTATTTAGAAAATGAGGCGGAGGTTCCAGAACTAAAAGCCTACATAGAATCGTATTGCCAAACCATGTAATTAGGGCAAGATTGTAATTTCAGTATTGCATTCTGTGTGGTTAAAAATCTCTTCAATTTCTTGATTGTTTAAAGCAATACACCCACGGGTCCAATTGTCTTTCCAATGGTTTTTCGGGTCTTGTTCAGCCCACCATAATCCATGAATGAAAATATCACCGCCGGGACTAACATTTAATGCCTTGGCATTTTGTCTGTCATGCTCATTAGGGTAAGAAATTTTTAATGATTTATAGCCCCTGCTGTTAGGGTTTTTATATGAAATATAGTAGGTGCCTTCAGGTGTTTTGTTGTCGCCTTCTTTAACTTTATGTCCTACAGGACTTGCACCCAGAGAAATTCTGAAAACTTTAAAGGTGTCTGCAAAATATGCGTATAATTTTTGAGCAGATTTCTTAACTTTAAAACGGGTTATGGTAGATGTTATAGAAATTATTCTGTCTTCTTCAGCAACTTCTATCTTCTTTTTGATTGGCTCTGCTGCTTTAGGCTTTGCGGCACTGACAGTTGAGTTGTTAATCTTTGCTTTTGGAGGGAAACGGTATACGGTATCTCTGTATACTTTTGGTTTAGGACCATTGGAGCTTGTAAAAGAATAGGTGAGTATTCCGAATAGGGCTAAACTCAATATTATTTTAAAAAGCTTCATATCATTGAAACGCAAATGGTTTGTGTTTTATTGTCAGGACTTATATTTTCTTCAGCAACAATTTCTTCATAAAGACTTTTTCAGCTGTATGCAAGAAATTAACCATATCCATCCAATTTTCCTTTGGAAGGTAATGTGCTTTATAGGTCTTTTCAATTTTGAATACAATTTTACCATCTTCAATTGTTGCAGTTGTTTTGAATATTCCAGCAGCATTCTCAAAACTAATGTTAAAATCGTCCAAATTGATGCATTCATAGCCCTCTGGGATCTCAATGCTGTTGTTCCAATGAACTTCCTTCAGGTTGCTGTTGTATACGTCTGAAATGCGCTCTTCTACTTTGTAGTCTGATAATTGATATTGTTCGGTCATCAATTTGCCTAAATTGAATACCAAGATTGATTCGTTGTTGCTTTTTTCAATGATACCCTTGCTTTTAAAAACAACTTTAAATCCATAGTCTTTAGATTCATCATCTGGGTAAGTACCATCTTCAAAAATGCGCATACTGTCTATGCTAATATCTGAGAATTGGTATTCATTGTAAAGGAAGGCCAACATTCTTTCTTTGTAATAGTTTTTAAAGTAAAGGCGGTAAGAAGAGTCTATTCTTGTTGCTTCTTCAAACCACTCATCGTTGGAGCTAAATTCTTTGAAATTATATAAATCATTGTAATTTACTAAGCCGAAAAAATCATAAGGCGTTCTTAATCTTTCGTAATCAAATTGGCTTTTTATGTAATCGCTGATTGCATCTTTTTGTGAACCACGCATTGAGTAAGTATTCACAAAGGTATACTCGTAGTCTTTGTCTTCTGATTTTGTTATTTCTGAATTTTGGATGTATAAATTTTCAGAAGCAGATACCATAGGATACTTTATTTTTTCAGCGGGTTTGGTGTTGTCTTTTGGGTCAAAAACAATAAGATCTGTTCCAGAAAATGAACCGAATCTTTGGTAGATATTACTTTCTTTAGAATAAGAATTTACGAATAAATCCTTTTCTTTTTTAGGAATGTAAAGCCCCCAGGTGATTTCATATGGTGAAATGATGTCAGCCCAAGGACCGTCATAACGGTTTAATGAAGCCATCATTTTATACTTAATGCCTAACTTGTCGCAGAATCTTGCCATCACCACCGTGTAAGCCATGTCACCATATGGCATTTGGTTTAATTCATCTTCATTAACCAGGTATTCGTGAAGTTTGTTCAGCTTGCTGAATTTGTCTTTGTCATTTTTAGTAAATGTACTTAAGAAAGCAGAGAAAAACTTATTCAGGCTAACTTCGGTGTAGGCTTCACTTGATTTTTGGGTATTTAAGTAATACAGAAATTTAGGTATGTAGTTTTTGTTTTGATAAAATTTTCTACCCAAACTTACGATATCTTCTTCGGAAACATTGGGGTCTTCGAATTGGTAACTGAAGTTTGTTTTTTTAGAATTTTCAGTCTGAATTAAGGCATACTTAACTACAGGATGGTGTAAATAATGGTAGCTAAAATCTTCATCTTTGTATGCTTTCACTAAATTAAAATTACACTCGTATGTTGTTTTTCCTGCGTTAGATTTTTCGGTGAATTTATAGCCGCAGTTAAATGACTTTTGAATTAATTTTAATTCACTTGGAACGGTGATAGAGGTAACACTATTGGCAATTGGATAGCTTTCTTCAACAAACTTGTTTTTAAAAATCAAATACTTGTTTCTGTTGTGGTTTATTATCTCAATAATAGAATGGTCGTATTTGCCATTGTTGATGGAAATTTTTCTAAAGTCTTTCGATTTTGTGGTAAATGTATACTCGTATTTGTAATCGATAATGTCACCAATTTCTAGGCCTTCTAGAGGGATTTCTTCTTTTTTCTTTTCCTCATCTTCCTCTTGATTTTCTGGTTTGTCGTAACCGTCATCAGGGTAGTTCTTATCAAAGTATTCATATATCAGATTAACCTTTCCATTGGGTTTAATTTGCTTTAACTCATAGCGCTTAAGATCGTTGTTTTTTAACAAGGTGCTAAAACTGCTAATAGCGGAAATATCTTTTAATAAATACTGTGCTCTGAATACAACATTGACTTTATAATCATCAATTCCATAGGTCGTATATGTGCTTTCATCCATCATTCTAACGATAACTACTGATTCGTTTTTGAATGTGTCATTATAGGCTTGGCTAAAATATGTTTTCTCAAATTGAGATTGTCCCATTAAGCATAGGCTGAACAATAAAAATGGGAATAAGAATATTTTTTTCATTTTGATCTCTAGTTTTAGTTATTGAATTTCAATATAGGAATTATAAAATGCAGAAAGTTGCTTGCAGTCGTTCATAAATGTCTTGAGCATAGCACTCGGCAAAAAGTCTTTCTTGTTGATGATGGTCTTGTTATAAACAACGGTGTTTCCAACGATCTTCATCTCTAGTTTAAAGGTGTAAAACTCATTGTCGATATTAACCGCACTTGGTAAAGAAATAACTTTTTGGTCTTTGTTTAGATTTAGGGTAACGACTTTTCTAACATAGTTTTTATGCCCTAAATCAAAATCTACCCTACGTGTCGAATCAAACCACACACCATCAAAATCTCTTTCCCATTCAATGTTTAAATACAAGCGGTCTTTGCCTTTTATAATTTGGTCTTGTATGTTTAAGTCGTATGAAATTTCTGGAACAATGTCTCTGTTGCCTAAATCAGTTGAAACGATGTTGCTGATTTTAAAGTTGATGTTATTGTCTTTTAAATAATTGTAGAGGACTTCATTTTTGCTTTCTGTTTCTAGGTAGTTAAAACCGCGAATAAGGTCTAATTTACTTTCGCCTTTATAGGTCTTTTTAATGTGGTTGTTAAGCGTCAATCCATTGATGTTGATGGTCTCAATGCTTGATGCCTCATTGTGCTCATATCCCCATTCAGGAACGGTTTCGATGGTGTAATTTTCACCATTCTCTACGATGCATTTTCTGCCTTGAATTCTATTTGCATAATCATACATGGCGATATAGTTTTCTGTGCCATCTAAAAATACATATTTGCCGTTTAACTTCACCGCACATATCGCATGGTTGTCTACTGGCATACCTGGTGCATCGTAACTAAAGTTTTGGTGTTTTGTGCCAATCCATACCATCCTTGCATCATAACCCAATACCTTTAACATATTCTTGGTTAAATTGGCCATTCCTTTACAATCGCCATATCTTTTTCTAAATACATCAGCACATTCGTCGGGTCTAAAACCAGCAATTCCATCTTCAAATGCGATGTAGCGGATATTGTCTTGTATCCAATAAAAAACAGTTTTGATTTTGTCTTCATCACTCTTCTTGTCTTTCACTAGGTTTTTAGTGAATTGGGCAAATACGGAGGTGTCATTGGTGAGATTCGAAGATACCAATCTATACCATCGGTATAAATCGTCTGTATTGTTCAATATTTGGTGGGTTCTTCCATTCTTAGAGGCAGATTTAAACTGGAAGTATAACATCGGATAGTTGTATGACGGTCCGCGGTCTGATTCATAGTTTTGAAAACCTTTTAAACGTTTAAAGGTATACACCAAATATTTAATTTTTTCTTTGTTGGCGCCAGTTTTAGGGTATTCTAAAACAGTGTCTTTGGTATAAGTTAATCCCTCAAAATTCTTTTCAATGATTTCAAATTTCAAGTAATCGTGAAGGGCAATTTTGATAATTTTCTTTTGGGTGAAATGGTCATCTGGGATATACATGACACTGTTGAATTTTGCATCTCTGCATTCTTCGGTGTATTCGTAGCTAACCTCTGTACCTCTGATAGGTAGATTTAGGTCGTAGATTTTATAACGGCTATCCGTTTTGAAATACATATAACCATCATTGCTTTCATCACGCTTTTTAAGGTTGGCTGAGTTGTTGTCAATTTTCGCGTAAAATTTATTAACTGAAACCATTGAATTGTAATGCAAGACAATAGGCTCTTCAACAAAATCACGAATGGTTTTGTATTCATATTCATAGGTTGAAGTCATGAATACTTGACCATCAGGAATTGGATGCTCTGTTAATTCAGGTTTGGTTTTGCTCTTCGATTTTTTTGCCTTTTCGATTTTTGCTAAACTGTCTGCCTTTTTGTTTTCAGAAACATATTGTTTGTAATACAATGACGAATCGTACTTGTCGTTGAATGTAAAATCAACCGTCACTTTTATTCGGTCGTTGATGATGCTTTCTTCCGGGAATTCTTCGGCCAAATCACCTGCTTCGGAGATATTGTTAGGGCCAACATTTATTTCTTCTTCACCTTGGAAAACGGCCTTTGTTTCATATGCACTTGGGATATGAATGCGCGGACCGGAGCATGCTAAAAGAAATAGGGATAAGAAATAAAAGGAATTTTTTAAATGGGTAACTTTCATAGCGGCGTAGAGCGTTTTTTGCTTTTCAATAATAGTAAAAATATAAAGGTTAAAAAACCATTAATAAAAATAATTTCATTCCCGAATTGATAGCCTCCAAACCAAGCTTTTCCATTTTGTTGTAAGAAATAGCTTATTACCGGAGATATAAGACATACCAAGGGGATTAACCTGTCGTTGTATTGGTGTTTGGTGAAGAGTCCTGCTGCGAAAAGTCCAATTAATGGACCATAGGTTAAGGACGCCATACTTAAAATGACATCTATGCTTGCTTTGGAACTAAAGGCATATTTTATAAAAACAATGACCAAAAGAAGCACAAATGCAAAGCCAATGTGGACCCAATGCCTGATTTTAGTTTCTTGGTTCTCGCTGTATTTTGCATTCATTCCAAATCCTAGGAAATCAATGCAAAAAGAGGTCGTAAGGGTAGCTAAAACAGAGTCAGCGCTGCTAAAAGTTGCTGCAGTCAATCCAATGATAAAGGCTAAAGCCGTAAAGGTGCCAAAGTAACCAAGTGCAAGTGTTGGAAATACATTGTCGCTAAGCTCTGGAATTTGAATGCCTTTTGCATTGGCAAAGTGGTAAAGTAAAACCCCTAATGAAAGGAAAAGTACATTTACAATAACCATTACGATGCTAAACCAAAACATGTTTTTTCGGGCTTCTCCGAGAGATTTCATGCTTAAATTTTTTTGCATCATGTTTTGGTCAAGCCCAGTCATAGCCACAGTAAATAAAGCGCCACCAAGTATGTGTTTAGCCCAAAAATTTCCTTTTAAATAATCGGTTTCAATTACTTTGTTTAGGCTGCTGTGTCTTACGGTTTCAATTAAATCAGATGTGCTGTAATTGAGTTGGGTGGCAATGGCAGCGATAGATAAAACAACACCGAGAATTAGAAACAGGGATTGAAAAGCATCTGTATACACCAATGTTTTAATTCCACCTTTATAGGTGTAAAGTAACATGAGGCCTATAAATACAGCAGCGGTTAATGGGAAGGGAATTCCATAGCCATTAAAGACAAATATTTGCATTACACCAATAGCAAGAGTAAGTCTTCCGCCGGCGCCAAGTAGACGAGAAATTAAAAAGAAGAATGAACCAGTTTTTTGAGCATTTTTCCCAAAGCGCTGCTGCAAATATGTATATATTGAAACCAATTCAAGTCGGTAATACAGGGGCAGCAAGATGAACATAATGATAAAATAACCCAAAAAGTAACCAATGACAACTTGAAGATAGGTTAAAGAATTGCTCAGAACAGCACCGGGAACAGAGATATACGTAACGCCACTAAGGGAGTCGCTTAGCATCCCAAAGGCTACCAAGTACCAAGGCGATTGTTTGTTTCCGATAAAATAAGAAGCAGAATCTGCTTTGTTTGCGGTGATTCTACTGATTATGATTAAGGCAGTGAAATAAGAAAAAATCACGGCGAAAAATATACTAGCACTCATAAATGTTTGTCAATATTAAGAACTCTGAATAGTTAAGTACTTTAAATTGAGTTTTGTAATTTGTTCAAATTTATAGTTTAGCTATTGGACAACAAAAAAATATTGTTCACTAAACTATATTCATTTTGAATTGTTGGACATAGTATTAACAAAGACATTTAAATTTGCAATATGGCTATTGAAAAAACAGAAGAGGAATGGAAACAGGAACTTGGTGAGGAATCATACAGAGTTCTAAGGCAGAAGGGTACAGAAAGACCGCATACTGGTGCTTACAATAAATTTTGGGATGAGGGTGAGTATGTGTGTAAGGGATGCAATCAAGTATTGTTTGAGTCGAAGACAAAATTTGACGCAGGTTGTGGGTGGCCTAGTTTTTATGAGTCAATAGACAAATCAAATGTGATCGAAAATCCAGACTACAGCCATGGCATGATAAGGGTTGAAGTACTTTGCTCCAATTGCAATGGACACCTAGGCCATGTTTTTACAGATGGACATGGTACGCCAACAGGTCTTCGCTATTGTATCAACAGCGTTTCATTAGGGTTTCAGAAAAAGGAAAACTAAATTATTTTTTTCTAAAGAAGATTTTAATTGGAACACCATTAAAGTCAAAGTTCTGACGCAATTGATTTTCCAAGAATCGTTTGTAAGATTCGCTTATATACTGAGGTAAGTTACAGAAGAAGGCAAAACAAACAGATTTAGATGGCAATTGCTGAATGTACTTGATTGAAATGGTTTTGCCCTTAACGCCTGGAGGAGGGGTGTTTTTAACAATGGGTAATAGCAATTCGTTAAGCTTGCTCGTCTTAACACGGTTAGACATGTTTTCATGAACCTTCACCGCTGTTTCCATAGCTTGGAAAATACGTTGTTTGTTCAAGGCACTGATAAAAATTACTGGATAATCCACAAAAGGAGCAGTTCTTTTTTTAATGTGCTCTTCGTATTCTTTAGCCGTGTTGGTTCCTTTGTCGTATAAATCCCATTTGTTTACGAGGATCATTATTCCTTTGCCGTGTCTATGTGCTAGGAACAATAGGTTCATGTCCTGTGACTCAATACCCTGTTGAGCATCCAACATCAATATACAAACATCGCAATTTTCGATGGCACGCAAACTGCGCATTACCGAATAGAATTCTATATTTTCTTCAACTTTTGATTTCTTACGAATACCTGCGGTGTCGATTAAAACCAAGTCTTTGCCAAATGCATTGTAACGGGTATGTATAGAGTCTCTTGTTGTTCCAGCAATATCGGTAACTATGTTTCTATTGTATCCAACCAAGGCATTCACAAAAGAGGATTTACCTACGTTAGGTCTACCAACAATGGCAATTTTTGGCAATTCGCCAAGATTTTCATCGTCAAACTCTTTGCCATCATCCGGTGGAAGAAGTTCAACCAATTTGTCCAATAACTCACCAGTTCCACTGCCTGTTGCAGAAGATATGGCGAATATTTCTTGAAATCCTAAACGGTAGAATACAGCTGTTTCAGAAATTTGATCGTAGTTGTCAACTTTATTGACAACCATAAGCACTGGCTTATTTGATTTTCTTAAAATATTTGCAAACTGGGTATCCAAATCGGTTACATCCGTTTGCACATCGGCCATAAAAATGACAACTGCAGCTTCTTCAACAGCAATTTGAACTTGTTCGCGGATGGCGGATTCAAATATATCTTTGCTGTCTTTAACATAACCTCCTGTATCAATTACTGTAAAAGATTGACCATTCCACTCGCTGTCACCGTAGTGTCTATCGCGCGTTACTCCACTAAAATCATCAACAATTGCTTTTCTTTCGCCTGTTAGACGATTGAACAAAGTTGATTTACCGACATTCGGTCTGCCTACTATGGCGACTATTCTTGACATTTGGTCACAAAGGTAACGTTTTTTGTTAGGAAGTCCACGGCTGAAATATTCTAATGCCCAAAACATACTAATTTAGATTATCTTGCGTTACATATTTTTATTGCTACCAATTTATGAAATTAAATAAAATTTTACTTCTATTAATCTGTGTTTTTACTGGCTTTTCCGCCTATTCCCAAAAATCGGCTATGTTCAAAGGCAAGCTCTACCGTGTTTATCCGCAAACCATTGACCACCGAGGCTCTAATGTTTATTTTAACCTAAATCAACTTCAATTTAACAACCTCAATTTACCACCAATTATTGGCAGTGTTGAAGATGGTGAATATTTGATTTACAACACAAATTTTTTGCTTAAAAACAAAAGAAAAATTGCTAAAGTTTATGTTTACGACACGGTTTATCAGGTGTATGCAACTTTTACCATAAAAGACAACAAGAAAGAAGGTAATGCCTCTATTTATGAAATGTATACCCAAGAGCTTAAGTGGGTAATTCCTTATAAAAATGATTTGATTCATGGTCATTTTGTTGTTTATCAAAGCAATAATGTTGGCTATCGCAATGATTGGGAAGACGGATATTACCGTGACAATGAAGTGACAGAGGCTTTGGACTGTACGCCTTATATAGACCTTGTCAAATTTAATGGAAGTAAATATGAATTGAACTACAGCAACGGCATACTAAACGGCAATGTTAAAGCGTATAAATGCAACAAAAAAGACACGTTATTGATTGATGATTATATGATAGAGCAGGGTGTTAAAAATGGACCATACAAGCACTTCAGTTATTATAAATCAAAGAAGCAAATAAAGATTTATTGTACGTCTGAAGGTATGTTGCTTAACGGTGAAAAAGAAGGTAAATGGACAATCTCTGAACTTCGTTGGAATGATAAACAGGTTATTTATTACAACAAAGGTGCAGAATGTGTAAAGGAGGTATACTATGACAATGTTATCGTGTATAAATATATCTACGGCAGGGACAGTGTGATAAAACACTTTCCTGATTACAAATCCATTGCCATATTTCCAGATGTTGAAGTTGACCGCTACGGTGATCCATATTCAGGCTCGTCTCAAACAATAGCCATGATTCGATACGATTATAAAAATGGCGTTTTAATGGATAAAACCATCAGTATAGATAATTGGATAAAACCAAATTTTTATAAAAGACAAGGCCTTTTTGCAGATACCATTATCAATGGAAGGTTTTTCAGAACCCAAAGAAAGGATTATTGGTCTGGTGTTGTTTCACAGTTTTTACTCGACACATGCGGTGATACATACAACCAAACTGCAAACTCAAATGGGTATTGCGCAGAAGTGTTGGTTCAAACCACCTACAGCCGTAAAGGGAAAATTCTGAATGTTTGGAAGTCAGCAAAATATTACGAATTGCATCCGGAAGAGACAAATCCTATGAATTATAACAGGCCAAGGGAGAGTCATAAAGCCTTAATCACAAAGAAGTATTATAAGCCATTGGATTATGGATATAAAGATGTTCAATGGATCAAAGGGAGGGGATTAAACAGTTCAATAGTTCACAAAGTTTCAGGGGACAAAGAGAATGGAAGCATAATAAAGTTGATTAAGATCCCAATGAAATATGACACTTTGGTCCTTGTGGATACCATTATGAAAGGTGGTAAATTTATGTATAAGCAAGATGAATACTTTAAAGCAGGATTTGAGAGTTATTTGCAAGAAGACGAATACAATGATGACTATGAATTGAATAATTTTATTTTAGAATTTTTTAAAGTTGTGCCGCAGCAGCATAAAGTAGTTTTATTGGGAAAAGATCAATTCACTGGTGACTTAAAAGTAGAGATTGATTACAAAAGAAATCCTAAGAAATTAAATGCACAGTTGTTTGAAATCATAGAATTTTTTGGTTTGCAAAAACGACTTGAAGTTGTCATAAAACTAGAACAAGAAAAAGACGTTTTAAGAAGCAACAAATATAAAATGATGAGACCATCTGCTGAAGTCAATTATTCAGTGATTGATGGTGCTTTTAATGGTTCAGTAAGATGCATAGACATCTTTGGTTATTTTTCGGTTTCAAGTTCTTATTACGACAACAAATTGAATGACGATTTAGAAATTAGAACGTATTCAATGAACAAGAGATGGAATGCGAAAATGAAAGAGAAAAATTTCTGCAGCATAAGCCCATCTATGATGACGTATAGCTTCGGACAAAAAGAAGGGCAATGGTTCATTGCACCAATGAGCAATGCTGCGATGAAAAGTCAGTATATATTTCACAACAACAAGTTAAACGGCATGCAATATAGATTCTCTGATATTAGTTCTTTTCAATTTGTAAATTATGTTTACCCAATGGAAAATGACACAATAAATGGAGATTTCTGGCATATGCACAAGAATGGTTATCCTATTGCCCATGGTCATTTTAACAAAGGTGTGCCGCATGGAGAAATGGTGAAGTATTTTAATAGCTACGATAAATTTTTAGATACAGCGAAATACTTCAGAGAAAAATACACCTTCGACCATGGCTATTTAAGTGGCCGCTACTCTAACTATAGGGATACGGATAATTTAAGATTGACGATTGACTTTGATAAAAAGGACAGCATGTATTTTACAGCATTTAGACCTATTTTGAAGTTAAGTGAATTCAGAAATAGCAAGAACCAAAACCATGATAAAACTTATTCTTACTACAACGAAGCTTATTATGATGGCGAGCATGGAAGATCGTATAGCGGTGAATCAAATACTACATCTTCTAGCTATTCGGTGGTAAACGCGAGCAATTTTGTGGAACAGTTATTTGAGCGTCCTTACTTAAAAAGAGGCTTATATACCTATTACTACAAAAGCGGTTATGTATTTAAGCAAGGGTATAAAATTAACAATGAATTAAGCGGCCGCTGGACCTTTTTCAGAGAAGGGAAGAACAGGGTGTATAAATCCATCGATTTCAAGGATTCGTTTTTATATGCTGATGGCGAAGACAGCGTGTTTTCAAAAGGGTTGGTAAAAGCGTATTACGATGATGGAAAGCCAATGTTCATTGGGTATGCAACCGATAATGACACCAAGTATACCTGTGAAAGTGAAACCGAGATACCAACAGAAGAAGATTATTACTTGGCTTTTTATGATACATTGGGTCAGAATATATTAAAGGATGGAAGCGGTTTTGTTTCAGAATTGCAAGCCAGTGGTCACAAATTAAAAGAAGGTCAAATTGTCAATTATAAAAAGAATGGAATTTGGGTGTATTACAACAATTATGGACAAGCGGAGGCTATTGGCATGTATGAGAATGGACTAAGAGTAGGTCGATGGTTGTTTGGTGATTTAAGTGGACTTAATTTAAGCGATAAAGTATGCTTTATGAACAACGATGAATACATGGATTGGATCAATACCTATGGAGGCAATTTGGATTTGACAGAATCGTTTTTCAACAAAGGAAAGTTGTTGAACAGCAATTCCGTTGAAACCATTAAACGTTAACAAGCAGCTAGCAATTCAGCTATTTGAATAAGGTATTTCTCATCGATGGCATCGAAGTTGTTGTATTCGGTGCTATCGATGTCTAGGACAGCGTAAACAACGCCATTTTTTAGGATAGGAACCACAATTTCTGAATTGCTCTCAGATGAGCACGCTATATGTCCTTCAAATTCATGGACATTGGGTACAACAATGGTTTCTTTCCTAGCCCATGCCGTTCCGCATACCCCTTTGTTAAAGTCAATTAGGGTGCAGGCTACGGGCCCTTGAAATGGCCCCAATTCAAGTTGATTGTTTGCGTTAACAAAATAAAATCCGCACCACCAATGTTTAAACTCATTTTGTATAGCAGCAGCAGTGTTTGCGTAATTGGCTATTTCGCTACAACGATGGTCTATTAGGGCTTTTATTTGTGGAAGCAGTCTATCGTATTTTATTTCTTTTGTCTCCATTTAAATATTTTTCAAAAATAGACAATTGTTTGGTTTTGGAGCAGAATAGCTTGAAAGTGAAAATTGCTGCATAATAATTTCTTGAAAAAATCGAATTTTATTAAAATATACATTTATAATTAAACTTAAATTGTACTTTTTTAGGTACTGTAATTTTTATTAGATTAAAGTATTATAAAATTCTCTTAAGTATTGATTTTTAATTTATAAAGATTAAACTTAATTTTGTGAAATAAATGATAGCTCAAATAAATTTTTTGATTTTAAGGGCCCAAGTTTAAAGTGGTTTAATGTCTGAGCGTTAATTGAATGCAAAATTACAATGCGCATGTCGAGTTAATTTGTCAGAATTAAAGAAAAGTTGAATTTTTATCATTTATGTCAATAAAAGAAGCAAAAGTCAATAAAAACACAATTTAAAAACAAATAAAAATCAATAAAATATGTCAAATTCATCTAGAGAAAAATCTATTCCGATTAGCATCGCGGTATTGGACCATCAAGGCATACTTGGTATCGGTTTGAAAAATATTATTCGCAATTTTGGAGGTTTTGAAAATGCAGATATAAGTCTGTTTAAATCGGGTTTGGAGTTTGCGGAGACAGACATACAAAAGTTTCGAATTATAATTTTAGACTCAAGTTTTAAGAGCAAAGAAGCCAACAAGCATTTGGAGAAAATAATCAAAGGAAGTAAATACACTACTGTTTTAATTTTATCAGATGAAACAGCTGAAAAAGGCATTCAAGAAGCATTGAAAATAAATGCCAATGGGTTTCTTAAAAAAGATTGCACTGAGGAGGAGTTAGAATTTGCTTTGATTAAGTTGGTTAAAGGCTCAAAATACTATGATACCGATAGTTTGTTAAAGTATTCAAAAAACTTACATAAAAAGAAGCTCAGTCTAAAGCCAGATGATTTGGTATTAGATGAGGCAGATATGCAAATGATCCGATTGATTGCAGATGAATACACCCAACTTGAGATGAACGAGATGTTACAGCTTCCAACATCAACAATTATGTATTTAAGAAGACGTTTATTTGCTAAAATGAAGGTTAAGAATACGGCTGGGTTGATGCGCAAAGCGATTAACTATGGTTTGATTGATTAGAACTGTCAAATGCATAAACCATTTAAATAGAAAAGGGTCGGACCTAAGTCCAACCCATTCTAAAAACTAAAACTATGAAAACACAATGCAATGATAAGTGTTATTCATGTTTTAACAAATGTTTTTATAAAGTATTTTTAAGGTTAATTTAAAAAATCAATTTTATTTCTTTAAAGCAATTTATTTTGACCTGAATACATTTTTTTTTATTTAGAATTTATTGTCAAAGAACTCCAAAATACAGCTATTTTGCTTGTGAAAGGGGATTCTATTTCAAAATTTACTTCTGATTTCGAATGTATTGACATAAAAAAAGGCATCATTTGATGCCTTTTTTTGAATTATTCTTCGCTTAAAAATGGGTAGCGGTAGTCTTTAATTGCTACCAAAGTCTCCTTAATGGTTCGTGTGCTGGTCCATCGCAACAAGTTGGCTTTGCTTCCTGCTTTGTCATTTGTTCCACTGGCTCTGCTGCCACCAAATGGTTGTTGACCAACTACTGCGCCGGTTGGCTTGTCATTGATATAGAAATTGCCTGCTGAATGTCTTAGGTATTCTGTTGCTTGTGTAATAGCATATCTGTCCTGTGCAATTACGGCACCAGTCAAAGCGTATTCACTTGTTGTGTTAACCAAATCTAGCGCTGTTTCAAAGTCATTTTCTTCGTATACATATATGCTTAACACTGGCCCGAACAACTCATCACACATTGTTACATATTTAGGGTCTTTTGCTAGTATAACTGTAGGGTTGATAAAATAGCCTTTCGATTTATCACTTTCGCCACCACAAATAATTTCTGCATTAGCATCTGTCTTTGCTTTTTCAATATAGGCTGTAATTTTATCAAAGGCTTTTTCATCTATTACCGCGTTAACAAAATTTCTAAAGTCTTCTGTTGGACCAACTTTCATTGTAGCCACTTCAGCTACCAATTTTGTTTTGATTTCAGGCCATAAGTTCGAAGGTATGTATGCTCTTGATGCCGCAGAACATTTTTGTCCTTGGTACTCAAAAGCGCCACGTGCTAATGCAGTAACTGTGGTGTCAACATCTGCGCTTTTATGAACCAAAACAAAGTCTTTCCCGCCTGTTTCACCTACTATTCTAGGGTAGGTTTTGTACTTATGGATATTGGTTCCAATGGCATTCCACATACTTCTGAATACACCTGTAGATCCAGTAAAATGTAAACCTGCGAAATCTGCATGGTTGAAAATAATGTTTCCTGTAGCAGGTCCATCGGTATAAATCAAATTAATAACACCATCAGGCAAACCTGCTTCCATAAATAGTTCCATGATTACCTTGGCTGAATATATTTGGGTGATGGCTGGTTTCCAAACCACAACATTGCCCATCATGGCCATGCTGCTAGGAAGGTTTGCAGCAATAGCGGTAAAGTTGAAAGGCGTTAAAGCAAACGTAAATCCTTCAAGAGGTCTATGCTCCAATCTGTTCCATATTGTCTTGCTGTTTGCGCTCGGTTGGTCAGCATAAATCTCAGACATGTATTGAACATTGAATCTCAAGAAGTCGATTAACTCACAGGCTGCATCTATTTCTGCTTGGTAGGCATTTTTTGACTGCGCCAACATGGTAGCTGCATTCATTTTTGCGCGGTATGGTCCAGCCAGCAATTCAGCTGCTTTTAAAAATATAGCCGCTCTTTGTTCCCATGGCATATTTTCCCAAGCTGGTTTTGCCGCTAAGGCAGCTTTAATCGCCATATGAACGTGCTCTTCTTCTCCATGGTGGAAAGTTCCGATTTGATGGTGTAAATCATGCGGAGGAAATATAGCTTGGGTATTACCTGTTCTTACTTCTTGTCCATTAATGTACATTGGGATATCTATCACTTGAGCTCTTGCTTCTGATAAAGCTTTCTTAAGTGCTAGTTTTTCCTTGCTATTTGGGGCATAGTCAAGCACTGTTTCGTTTACAGCATTTGGAACTTTAAAAAATCCGTTCATATATAATCTTATTTAAGACTGCGAAAATACAAAAAAAATCTCCTGATTTGGTTAACAATACGCACATTATAAAACTTAATTAAAAAATTTGGGCATAAAAAAAATGCGGTGTTGAACCGCATTTTTAAATATTAATTAGTTTTGGATTTTAGTATGATCTGCGTTTTTTAGAGCGGTCGTAACCACCACCACTATTTCCACCACCGCTTCTACCTCTGTTTTCAAAGCGTCTTTCACCGCCACCGTTGCCACCACCGTTGCCTCTGCCACGGTCTCTGTCACGGCCACCGCCACCGCCTCCGCCCCAACCTCCACGGTTGTTACGGCCTCCACCACTGCGTTCGGTTGAAACTTCAATTTTGATTTGTCTGCCTCTGAATTTTTTACCTTCGAAAGCGGTCATAAACTCTTGAACGATGTCTTTTTCAACTTCTACGAAACTATAGGCATCCATCAATTCAATTTTACCTAATTGGGCTTTGGTATGTCCTGTTGTATCTAATAAAAATTCTAAGAAAGCAGCTTTGTAGAAGCCGTCTTTTTCACCTAAGCTAATGAACAATCTGCTGTATTTACCGTGGTCGCTATTTCTAGAATCACCAGCATTTAAATCACCAGCTTTTTCATAGTATTTCAAGAACCTGTTAAATTCAAGAGATGCCATTCTTTTGATGATTTCTTCTTTACTCATGTCATCAAATTGTTCTTTGAGATACGGAAGATAGTTTTCATAATCGCCATGGCTGATATCAGCTTGCTTTAATTTTTCAATGAAAGCGAAGAATTGCTTTTCGCAAACTTCTCTTCCGCTTGGAATTTCAAGTTTTTCGAATTGAGCTTTCATGATGTGTTCAACATCTCTCAAACGGCCTGTTTCTCTGCTGTGCAATATGCTGATACAAACACCTGTTTTACCAGCACGGGCAGTACGTCCGCTTCTGTGTGTGTATACTTCTGGTTCATCTGGTAAAGCATAGTTAATAACGTGGGTAATGTCATTTACGTCAATACCTCTCGCCGCAACATCTGTTGCAATAAGCAATTTGATGGTCTTTTCTCTGAAACGACCCATAACTTTATCGCGTTGTTGTTGACTTAAGTCACCGTGTAAAGCATCGATTTCATAACCTTCTTTTAAAAGTTTTTCGGTTATGTCTTGGGCTTCTAATTTAGTTCGGGTAAATACGATACCGTACATACCTGGATTAAAGTCAATTAATCTCTTAAGTGTTTCATACTTTTGAGATGATTGACATTGGTAGTAGACGTGTTTAATGTTTTGAGCAGTAGCAACAGAGTTAACTTTGATTTCTACTGGGTTTTCCATGAAAGTTTGCGCAATTCTGCGAACCTCCTTAGGCATTGTGGCACTGAAAAGCCAAGCGGCTTGTCTAACTGTAGCATGGGATAAGATAAATTCTATATCCTCTCTGAATCCCATATTGAGCATTTCGTCTGCCTCGTCTAGTACCACGTGGGTAACAGCATCGAGTTTTACAGCTTTACGTTCAATAAGGTCAATCAAACGACCAGGGGTAGCTACTACAATTTGAACACCTTTTCTAAGGTATTTAATTTG
>CANFXY010000041.1 GCA_947451105.1 Bacteroidota bacterium
AATGTCGCCAGTTGTAGGATCAGCGATAAACTGTTTGTTGTCCAGGTTGTGGTGAGTCCTGCGTTTGTCCCTTCTGGTGCGCGATATTTTTCGTTTAGGATTTGGCATCTTATTTTATATTATTTTTTAAAAAATTGTTATTCGTCTTCGTCTTCATCATCAGTATCTCTCTCAGGTTGGTCATTCGGTATCGTATCCACATCAATGTAACTTGTAATCTTGTCTGTAACCGCTGGGTCGCAAACCAAACCAACATCCGAACATGTTTTCTTTATCGGTAATGATAAATACACAAAATCAAATATATGCTGTGCAATATTTAGTTTGTAGTCATGCGGTGATAGGTACATCAAATCATCTTCATTCTCTTTTGGATGTTCCGTTATTTTAACCAACACCGTGTGTTTGCTTTTTGTCGGTAATCCTATACGCGTTAAACATCTATCACAATCCAATTCAATTGTGCCTTTTAAATCGAAGACCAAAGTAAACATGGAAGTCGATTTGATGAATAACAAGTTGAGAACAATGTCCTGCCCTGTTAAAGAACTGTTGAACGCCTTGAAAAAAGGCTCTGCTATCTGGAACTCAAAATGGTGCTCGCCATCTTTAAGTTTAATGAACTCTATGTCAAATTCTCTTAGTACATCCATATATCAGAACTCGTTTTTAAAACGGACTGCAAAGGTAATGGATGCAGTATTATTTTCCAAAATTATTATAAGTCTGATTACTAGGCGTTTAAGCAAAATTCTAAAACTGTTGCCCAATAAAGAAATGGAACTGCCCTGGCTTGGTTGTTAAGCCTGAACTTAATGTTTTCCAATCAAATCCGTATGCATAATCTAAGCCCAATAATCCAAACATTGGCAAGAATAAACGTATACCTGCTCCTGCACTTCTTTTCAAATCAAATGGGTTGTATGTCCTTGTGTTTACCCATGCATTACCTCCCTCAACAAATGCCTGTAAGTAAATAGATGCACTTGGTGAGTTGGTTACTGGGAATCTTAATTCACATGTAAACTTATTAAATATTGCTGCACCTGAATTGCTTGACCCTCCTACCGCATTCTCTGTAATCGTCCTATCTGGATATCCGCGCATTGAAATAATTTCAGTTCCAATTTGCCCAAAACTATTCAATCCACTTCCCCCAACCATGAAACGCTCAAATGGTGACAAGCCAATGTCTTGGTTGTAATAACCCAAATACCCAAAACGCATCTTGGTAGCCAATACAAATTTACCAAATACTTTATGGTACTGCTCGGCATCAAACTTCCACTTATGGTATTCTATCCATTTGTACTTTTCATTTAAAGACACGTTTGAGTAATCTTTATTGGTGAATTTTGAAATAGGAGGTGTTGCGGCCAAACTAAACGTAAAGGTTGATCCACCCGTTGGAAATATCGGCTCGTTTACTGAACTTCTACTTAACACATACTTGAATTCAACGTTATTGCTTCTGCCTGTATTCAGCTGCAAACCATAAGCGCCATTGGCATTGTTTAATTCATATTGTTGCAAACTGAATGAATAAAAAGCCGAAAAGTAATCATCAGGCCATTTCAAGCGTTTTCCCAATGACAATGAAAAACCTGTAATTTTAATAAAGCGCTTGTCAGGGTCAGTTCTTGGTCTCGCGTCAAATGACTGATTGGTTCTGTACAAACTCGTGGTAAATGAATTTGGTTTTTTGCCCCCAAACCAAGGCTCTGTAAATGAGAAGTTATAAGATTGATAATACAATCCATTTGATTGGGCACGTATGCTCAATTTCTGTCCATCTCCTGAAGGCAATGGATTCCATAGACTTGGATTAAACAGTTTACTAGTTGAGAAATTGTTTAAGGTTAAGCCCAGAGTACCCACCAAACCGCCGTAACCGTATGATTGTCCGTAAACAGCGCTTCTATTATTTCCGCCCCAACCTCCAGACAATTCTATTTGGTCGTTGGCCTTCTCAGATACCGTATACTCAATATCTACCGTTCCAGCTGCAGGATTTGGAATTGGATTAACACCCATAGCCTGAGGGTCAAAATAACCCAATTGAGACAATTCACGGATAGACCTTTGAATGTCACTTCTTGAAAATTTCTGACCTGGTCTGGTTCTCAATTCACGCAGCACCACATGGTCGCTGGTCTTGGTATTTCCTTTTACAATGATTTTATTGTAAACCGCTTGTGAACGCTCTATAATTCTTACCTCAATGTCTATGCTGTCGTTTTCTACCTTTACTTCAACAGGGGTTACTCCAAAGAACAAGTAGCCATCGTCCATGTACAAACTGGAGATATCCGTACCATTTGGACTAAAATACAAACGCTCATCTAATACCGTTTGGTCGTAGATATCGCCTTTTTTTATACCAAGCACTTTACCCAAATCACTGCTGCTGTATTTGTTGTTTCCCGTAAACGTTATGTTTCTAAAGTAGTATTTTCTTCCCTCGTTAACGCCAATTTTAATCACCACTTTATTGGGGCTTATACGCACAACCGAATCGAATGAAATGCTGGCATCTCTATAACCCTTGCTGTTGTATTTGGTGATTACACTTTTTAACTCCTCTTTGTATGTATCCTCAACAAATTTTGACGAAGAAAAAACATTGATCTTCTTGCGTTGGCGTTTTGTTTTCTTCAAACTGCGTCTTAAGTCTTGATCAGCCACATCGGTGTTGCCAACAAATTCAATATCGTATACTTTAACTTTTTTACCTTTGTCAATGGCAATGCGCAAAATGTCTTTGTTTGGCGTGGTATCGGCTTCTTGTTTAAAATCAATTTTAACTCCGTAAAAACCTTTTTTATAATAATGGCTTTTGATTTCACGTCTCAATTTATTCAACATGTCTTCATTGATGACCATCCCAGCTTTTAAGCTTAATTCTTCACGCAGTGTTTTTGCCTCAGATTTACCTATTCCTCTAATACCAAAGCGCGCCAAACGGGGACGTTCTTGCACTTCAATGATTAAATAAATTTTACCATCAACAATTTTCTTGGCATACACACTCACAAATGAGAAATACCCTTGCTTCCAAAGGTTTTCAATGGCTTGAGAAATCTCATTTCCTGGAACTTTTATGCGTTGGTTAAACGATAAGCCCGTGTTAAAAATGATGATGTTTTTATCAATGTACTTATTACCTTTTGTTTCGATAGAAACAATGGTGTATTCTTTTGGCTTATTATAATCCAATGGAAGATAAATGCGCGTTGAGTCTTGAGCATTCAATGTTAGTACACCGAATAAGGCCTGCAAGCAGAAAACAAGCGTTAAAGCAAGGTTTTTCTTATGGTTTAATTTGATCACTTGTTTTTCCAAATCTTCTTTCTCGTTTTTGATAATCTACAATCGCTTTGTAAAAGGCTTCTTGGTCGAATTCAGGCCAATAAATATCGGTGAAATAAAACTCGCCATAGGCCATCTCCCAAAGCATAAAATTACTGATGCGGAATTCACCGCTGGTTCTTATTAACAAATCTGGCTCCGGCAAAGCGCCCGTATTTAACGATGCGCTTATAACCTTTTCATTAATATCTTCAACCTTTATACTTCCATCCTGAACCGATTCTGCTATTTTTTTCGTTGCTTGAACAATGTCCCACCTTGCACTATAGTTGAGCGCCAACACCAAATCCATGCTGTCATTATTGGCTGTTAAAGCCATTGCTTCTTGCAATTCGTTGAAGGCATCTTTTGGCAAAGCATCAATGTCGCCTATGGTACGCAATCGAATATTGTTCTTCTGTAAGGTAGCGACTTCTTTTCTTATGGTTCTCACCAATAACGCCATAATGGCTTTTACTTCCAGTTGGGGTCTGTTCCAATTCTCTGTGCTAAAGGTGTAAAGGGTTAGATATTTAACCCCCAAACGCGCTGCAGTTTCTGCAACTGTGCGAACAGATTTAACGCCGTATTCGTGACCAACAACTCTAGGCAATGCTCTTTTTTTTGCCCAACGTCCATTGCCATCCATGATAATGGCTATGTGTTTCGGTAGTTTCTCTCTATCTATTTGAGGTAAAAGACTATTGGTGGGCATCTGCTGAGCTCTAAGCATGCAAAAGTATGATTTATTTTCCGAAAATTATAACGAAGTTAATCGCAATTAGTTACACCTACAAACCCGAGCAAGGATCTCCAACTACGTTTCTGAAACTAATGGTAATTCCTACCATAAAATACCAATCTTTTAAAGCAGGATCTCCCCGCATACTGCCTGCAGTTATCGGTTTTTTATTGTTTAATGTTTCGGTGTGCGAATAATCGCCAGCACCAAGTCCCTGTTTTGCAACGATGGTATTGTAATCGACGTATTGTCCTTTTGTGTCGTCTAGATAATCGGTAAAAGTCTTTCTGAAACCCAGTTCCAAACCAATAACTGTTTTGCGCTTAACATTAAATTTGTATCCCAAGCCTAGGGTTATCGATGGTTGAATTAAAGCATACTGCCTTTTGTTGTTTACATTCTGCCCCTCTGTACCAATATCTCTCAATTCCAATTTATCACCACTGGATAAACGGCGCACTGGATTAAACATAAACATATTAAAACCCGAATATACATAGGTGGTTGAATTCTCTTCATGCTGGTTGGCATTAATTCCAAAGGGCTTAAAATTAAATTCTAGATTATACCCTAATTCATAAATATTGCTTTCAAAAGAAATGTTTCGGTATTGGTTGGCGGTAAAATTTTGATCACTACCCGAAATACTTGCATAGGTGAATTGATAACGGCTGCTAAAAAACTTAGAATGATGGTATTTATACATCAAACCAATGGCAGGATGTGATTCTGACCAAACAATTTCTGGAGCAATATCGCCATGGTAATTGCTTGCGCCTAAAAAGAGTCCAAGTTCAGTCACTCCATTCCTGTACCTCTGCGCATATGCGTCAAAGGACAACAGCAATGAAAGCAGTGTCAAAAACCTGAAATTAAAATAAAACACGCGTAATTTTTTCCCTATAGGCTAGAAATTGAAGCAAGGTTGACGTCCACCATGTATGCGGTAAGTTAGTGTCAAACCGCCAATTACATACCAATCTTTGGTTGCAGAATTACCTCTTGCATCGCCATTTTCGAAAGGCGCTTGACCAACTTCCATGCTTCTGTCTTTTAATGCGACAGCCATTGGTCCGCTCGCTCCCCCTACAATAATATTGTCAACGTAAATTGAAGAAACATCATCTAAATAATCTGTGAATGTTTTTCTGATACCAAATTCAAATCCAAATGCCCAATAGTCATCCAATTGCCATTTAGCGCCAACACCAACAGGTATGCTTATTTGAGTTAATGAATATCTTCTCTTGTCGTTAAACTTTGTGGTTTCTTGTCCCTCTGTACCCAATGGTTGCAACTCAATCCAATCGCCGTCTTGGGCTTGTAAGGATGCATCCATCATATATGGTTGGTATTTGAACTGAGCCTTTGGATTAAAACGGAATACTGAAATCCCTGCAAACAAATAAGGAGACCATCCGTAAGACGTTTTGGTTTGCTCATAGCCTCTAATATTCCATTCTCCTTGAACCGAAAACTCAATAATATCTGATTTAAAACTTAAATTTCTTCTGCTTCTGTATGGATCTGATGCAAAGTTTTTGTCAGAACCTTCGATTTTACCATAGATGGCTGTTCCTTTGAATGTCAAATAGGGACCATAGTTGTATCTGCAAATCAATCCTCCTGCAAACTTGGTCTTATTCATCAATGGCATGTATCCATCGGTAAATTCACCCATATAGTTTGATCCTCCTAGGTAAGGACCGAAATCAAGAGAGCTTACTTTCTTTTGAGAGAATGCCATAAATGGCATTAAAAGCAGCAGGTTTAGGGTTATAATTAATCTATTTTTCATTGACACATAAAAAACAATTTACGAAATTAGTACTTTTCATTGATAAAACGAAAAAACATGGCAATTATTTTACGGATCGAAAACCAAATCTTAAGCAAGTCTCTGCTTTTAACTTTTTCAGAGCGCTAACGAATCAAATAAAAATAGCCCCGGATGTATCGCCATGGCGTCTTCTTGCCCTTATATTTAATGAGGTAGACAAAATAATCTGTTTGACATAATGCCCCTTTGTATGTTCCGTCCCAACCTTGTCTTGCATCATCGGTCTCAAACACCCTTTCTCCCCATCGGTTGTAAATTTGAATGTTTGCAAATTGAATGGACCCTGAATTAATTTTAAACACATCGTTACTGCCATCATCATTCGGTGTAAAGGCGGTAGGAATAAACAAAGTAACTGTATCTAAAACACAAATTTTAATTCTAAAGCTATCTGTACAATTGCCCTCATTTTTAATCTTCAAGGTAATGGTGTACTCATCTGTATCGCCTTGGTAAGTGTGAGATGGGTTGCTCGCTGCGTCATATGGAACTTTGCTGCCATCGCCAAAATCCCATACCCCGCTTGTCCCGCCCTCACTCAAATTAATAATTTGTAAAAGCGCATTGTTGCTGTATAAACATTGACCGGCTGGAGAACTGTTAAAATAAGCCCGTATTCTAGAGTATCCTGGGATGTTGGCAACGGTATCATAGCTGCACAAGGTTTGGGTGTTCTGAACTTTCACCTTGTAAGTAGTTCCCACTGGTGCTGTAATGTTTGCTGTTGTTTGCGCTGGAATGGTGTTCCAAAGGTATTTGTATGGTCCTTTGCCACTCATTGTCAGGTTGGCAAAACCAAGATTTCCGAAACACTGCTTCGGACTGGTTGTTACGCTTCCATAAAATGGAGGATGCACATATATTTGCCTCAGCTTTACAACTGAATCGCTGCATCCATCTTTTAAAACCACTCTATAATTGACCGTTGTTCTTGGTTGGATGTATATATTCTGAACATTATAAGCACCATTGCTCCATTGCAATGAATAGGTTCCAGTTCCTCCTTTTACTTTTGTGCTCAAAGTAACGGGCACACTTGGACAGATGGTGTCTTTATCTGAAAGCAAATCCAATTTTAAAGTATCGCCAACATCCAACGTAAATGTGCTCACATTGGTACATTTTCCTGTGCCAACTTTGTATGTTATTTTATGGTTTCCTGTGCCCGCTTTGTATGGATTAAATGTAGTTCCAAGAATACCAGGTCCGCTCAATACACCGCCAAGTGGACTCAAACCTAAATTCACCACTGTATCGCGCATGCAATAATTTGGAATCAACCCGGTAATACTAGGGATTGGCAAAGGGTTTACTGTTACAAAAAGAGTATCTTGGCATTTACCTGGCATATTAAAAAATATGCGGTGTTTGCCAGGGCCAGCTAATGCGGGACTAAACATACCCGTTACACCATTTGTTATACCTGTGCCAGCAAAACTTCCTTTACCTGTATTGTTCTTAAGTTTAAACGGATCGTCAGCCACACAAAAAACAGTGTCTTTTTGAATATCAGAACGCGGATAAACATACACAATTATTGTGTCCTTGCAGCCATTGGCATTTGCTACAATTTGATTGTATGTGCCTCTTCCCGCTGCAGAGGGACTGAATTTTTGGTAATACAAACTGTTGCCAATAATGCCTTTGCTTCCTGTAAACATAGCATTCCAAGGGTCGTTAAACAAATATTGGTAACGCATGAAATACGCCGTATCGCTCACACAATTTTTTACCGTGTCGGCGTAGAATCGCGTATAACGTAAATACATTATTTTATCGTCTTTACAACCATTTTTTGCATGGTAGGTTAAAATTGAATACACAAAAGTTGAACGGCTCGGTACCTTAAAAGAATCTGCAGCAAAGTTTCCTGAAAATGAATCGACCATACCCTTACCTGTCCAAAACCCACCCGCTGGCAACCCTGCTGGCAAGGTTCTCAAACCGGCATCAGGACATGCAATTTCATCCCACCGCGCGTCCACATCTTGAATTGTTCTTTGCAAAGTATCTCTGCAGCCATTGATGCTGTATATATACAGTTTTTTTCCAGCTCCTGCAGCATTTGGTGAATTAATACCCTTGCTGCTATTGCTCACCGAAGGACCCGTCCATAAACCGCCTATCGGGTAAAACTTAAATGTATCTGCGCTTACAGACTTGCAAATGGTATCAAATTGCTTAATCACCAAGCCATCTATATTTATTGTTTTCTTGCTGCTGCAGCCATTCCAAGTGTAAGTTACAACAAATGACCCTGCTGTATTTGGCGGTGTAACAATTCCTGAAGCATTGATATTTGGTCCCGACCAAGTACCTCCGCTGGGTGTAAAATTAGTGACCAAAAACGGTGCTGTACCCGGGCAAGCCGCATTTGGCGTTCCGGCATTAATTGATTTAACGGTTACTACAACAGAATCTTTACATGAACCAACGGTATAATAGACTTTAAATATACCGCCACCAGAAAGGGCTGGATCAAAAGTTCCATTGGCTGAATTGCTAATACCTGTTCCCGACCAAGTGCCGCCACTCGGCTGTGCACTTAAATTAAAGGCCGAAGCTGATTGACAAACAGTGGTGTCATTTTGCGCCACGGGTGGATCTAAAACCAAAACATCTACAGTATCTCTTCCAGGCACGGATACCCCATCTCTCACCTCCATTATATATTGGGTGCTGGTAGTTGGGCAAACTGTTTTTGGTGGCGCTCCCGTTAAGCCTCCGCTTATCCAATTGTAAGCATAATTGCTTGAATTACCCCCACTCAGCGTGGCAGTCAATACCGCGCAAGACCCTTTGCAAATAATGGTTTTGTTGGTTTTTAACACCAAATTGATTGGACAATCTGTGATCTTGAAATTCAATTTTGCATTGATTTTCCATACACTGTCGCAAGCATCTTTGAAGGAAGAATTGAAATTAAGTAAGTAATTTCCACTTTTGTTTAAACCAGAAACAAAATACACATCAAAGGTATTGCTTTCATTTTTTGAATCGCAATTGATGGCTGTAACATTCGACACAATGGTAGACAATGCGCCACTTAATTTAAAATTGCCGGCCTTTACCGAATCACAGTTAAATTTCTGGTCGAGCACCACACGGATTTTGTTTGAATTACAGGTAGGATCTGCAATGGCTGAAAACTTCGGCTGGGGCACAGAGGTGATCTTTGCTTCCCAGTTCAAGTCCCATCCATCGCATACGATGTTGGCATCAGAGTGGAAATAAAAAGTAACGCAAGAGTCACTGGCATTTATTGCAATAGGATTGTTAATGGTTCCCGTGTATGTCCTCAGCAAGGTACCACTGGTATCATTGCCTTTGTATACCCTTAGATAGTCAGAGATAGATTCACAGCAAAAAGGCCCGTTAAATTTAATATTTATGGTGCTAGCACCTTTAACACAAACCGTAAAAATTAAATTCTCATTGTTTGCGTATTTTTTAGGTGATTGTTTGTTCCCTTCACTATCGGTTAATTTTCCTTTACACGCATATACCTTGGCATTGGACATTTTATAGGTGGTTTGTGCAAGTCCATTTACAAAAACACCCATAAACAAAAACAGAATCAGCAGCTGATTCAATGTTTTCATTTGGTATGTCTTGAAACTATTCAAAGTTTATTTGGTAATGCTTATATTGGGTGTATTGACAGAGTTGCTCCAATTGCCTGCCCTGTCGCGCAGCTTGATATCAAATTGGGTTAATTCGGAGTTGCCTGTGCCCAACAAGAACGTATTCTTAATTTGCACACTAATTATCCCCTTAATCTTTATTTCTGAACCAGAAGGAGAAAGCGGTTTTACAAAGTAATAATCTGCATTGGCCAAACGTCTGTCCTTAATAAACAGATCGTTTTTATCTGGATTTTCTTCCCCGATATCTCCATCTGCATCCGTGTATTCGAATCGAATAATCAAGCTGTCTTTGAATTGTTTTATTGATGTGGAGTTCACGTCCAAGAACTTTATTACTGGCACCGAGCTAAGGGCTGAATCTTTGCTGCATGAGAGAAAACACATGCTCACTAAAATCAAAAACGGTATTTTTATATTATTAAGCATACTCAATTAATGCGCAAGGCAAAGTGTTTAACAAAATTAAATGAAGTGCTTGAAGATGGGATGAATACTTTGGGGTTTACCTTGTCGGAGGTTTCAGTCCTTATCCAAATCACATCGCCTGAAGTTCCAATATCAGCAACATTGATGTTGATGCTGTGCCAATAATCTACATTGCTTCCGGCAACCCCTTTTGCGTTATATGAATTGGATTCCAAAACCATGTTTTGAACCTTGGTGCTGTCGTAGTTATTTGGGTTTAAAGAGAAATTGATTTTAGTCCCTGAAAACTGATTCACGGGTGTTTTGTCGTCTGTATAGGCTACCCAAATTTTTAGTGTATTGGTACCACTTGGAACGACGAGGGGATTGAACCCATTTCTAGTCAATGGCGTACTTGATCCATCGGCAAATGCAATTAAGCCTCCAATTTGAGGAATGAAATCTATGCTGTTAGCGGTATTCCCAAATTGGTCTTTGGCACCAGCGTTAATCCAATTGCTGATGTTCTGTATATATTCGTTTTTCTTGGCTGTCCAGTCGCTGCCCGGATCAACGGTTAATGGCATGATGCCTTGAGAACCTGGAATAAAAACATTGAGGCGGTGCAACAACATACTCTTAGCGGCATCTCCGGGAACAACGCGCAAATTAAATTGCGAATTGTTAGGATCGGTATTGGTGCTTAGTCGGTTAATTAAAGAATTATAAGAGCTTTCAACAGAGCGAAAATCTGGTTCAAAGTTTCCGTCGTGGCAACCACTGTTTGAACAGGTTGGTTTGAAAATATTTTTGTGCAAACCTTCTATCGAATTGGGATCAATGGGCTTATCGCTAACCACAGGCCCTTTGCTGGTATTTGCCCAATTGTCATATGGATTCCCTGACTTTGAACTCTTTTTACAAGCAATCAAAGCAATAACTAGGAAGAGGCTTAAATTCAATTTCATCATCATATGCGGTCGAATAAACTCATAGATTCAAAGTCGACCAAACCGGCGGCTTTTACTTCGTCTTTAAAACCTAAAATATCGGCAATAGTAAGGGCCATATCTGTTACCTTTCCTATAGGATTGGCTTCATTTCCTATTAACAAATTGGATGGCACATTTTGACCTACCATTCCACCAAATACGCGCAGTGAATTGCTATCGCCATGGTCATAACCATACCAATCGTTCTCGTCTTGAATTGGGTTGTGCTTCAAGTTACGGCCACATTCAGGCGCAAAGGTCATGATGGTTTTACCACTCATCTCAGGGATTTGAGTTTGTATGTAATTCCACAAAAAGCCCATGGCATGATCGGCTCTATGCATGGCCTGAAGATATCCTGTGAAGTTGCTGTGGCAACCATCGATATTGCTTAGGTTAACCACCAACAATTTCGGTTTGAACACACGCAAGACCTCAGCGGCATAACCTATAGTCGAACCATCACCACCCGAAACAGGTGGCATAGGCAATAAACCTGAGGCTTGTCTTTGAAAGGTATTCGCTATAAATTCTTTAATTTGTGTTTTTTCATCATCTGTATTTCGTATGCCCGGCATATCCCCTTTTTTGATGTTAAAGGTATTGTCCAAGAAATTTTTCATCTTGTAAACCGGCTCCAGCTCTTCTTGGGGATGGTATATTTTAGCATTTGATAATGCGGCATAGCCATCGCTGCCAAAGGTAATACCTGGCGCAAAAAAGTTTCCTCCATATTGCAACCCAAAATCGGGATGCTTACTTGAATTTAATAGCGGTATGGAATTGGAAATGGTGTTGCCAATAAACCACACATCGGTGGCTTTGTATCCACCAAAACGACGGGCATATTCGAAAATGGTTGGGTTCATTGGTCTCACTTTCAAACCTTGGCCTTCTACCCTGCTACCTGTAATTAATGAATTCCAACCACCGTAATGCCCACCTGATATGGCACGCATTTCTTGAAAAATGGTGCCTTGTTTTTGCAAAGATTGTGAAAGGATTTTAGGAATGGGTTGGCTACCGTTTGGTTGTCCCGATGGCGTTATACCATAGGCTATCTTAGATGCAGGTGCTGCACCTTCCAACATATTGTACAAAATATTCCCTTCCACATTGTAGCCTTGACTATCGGCCAAATAACGCTTCAAAATGGAATCTTGTTGACGCAAGCCGCCGCCAAACATCACAAAGACCACATGGTCTGCTTTAGGTGCATTGGTGCGGGCAAACAAGCGACCGGAGGGCAAAATATAAGGCAATACCATACCACCTGCGGCAAGGGTTGCTGATTTGATTACAAATTCTCTTCTTTTCATGGTTGTGATTTAATAAAACATGTATTCATCAGATGCAGCAAAGGCGGTATATACCAGCTCTGGTCTAAAATTTGGATTTGATTTGTTGGCGTTTATAAAATTGGTGAACCAAGTTTTCTCCGCTTCGGTTGGTCTTCGAATAAAAAAGCGGATATAGGTTTCTTCAATAAACCGCTCGGTGCTGTCTGTCATCATTTTCCTGCTTGGCAATTTGACATTGGCACTGTTCATATAGTTGCTGATGATCACCTCGTTAATTAAAGTCTTGTCACCACAACTTTGCATAACCCTATCGGTTCTGCTCAACTCATTGATTGAAGAAGGCTTTTGAAACAAATTGGTGCTTAAAATACTGTGAAATTCTATATTCGATTTCGACTTGTCTTTGTTTAGATTATCGCCATACGAATTGGTGTCTACCACTTCGTAGGTATTGCTGTCTTTTTTCTTGCAGGCAGAAATTCCAATTAGAAAAACCAAAATCAGGGTAGGTTTAAAAATGTGCATATTCATCGCTTGCTAAAATTGTTTCTTGTACGGTTTGTAAACTTTTTTTTGTGTAGAAATCAAAAATCAAATTGTAGGATTCTTGTGTTGTTGGCTCTCTTCCAACCAGGGTTAAATAACACCATTTGATCATGCCCTCATGAAATTCCCGTGAGTTGCACAACATTTTGCAGTAGGAAGGCTTGTTGTCTGCAAAAGCGCCAAACAAACTCCCACCTTTACCCGATTCGATAATCGGATAAGCGATGTCAAATTCATCGCGTGTAGGAAATCTAAAAAACAAATCATCGAATGAAGCATTCACAAAATTCAATGAATTCATATTGATGATATCGTATACTGGATTGTCAAGCATGGCGGCATACATATCCGAAATTCCGATCAGTCCCAATTGGTAAAGACGTCTCGATTTCAAAACATTTTGACAACGGTTAATGGTTACCATTGCAGAAAAGACACCGACCGAATCGCCGTTCAATCGCGCAGACAAGACAGAAAATTGGGCATTCCCAATTTGTTGGTAAAACTCCTCTTCGCCGGCCCCTTCCAATAAACGGGCTTTGCTTAAATCGTATAATCTTTGGTAATAAGCCCTTTTGTATGATGAATCGCCAGGCACAAAAATAGAGTCGGTCATCAGTCTTCTAATCAAAGACTTGCGCACATCGTAGTTTAAATCCCCGCCCCGCAATACTGCCAAGTCTCTTATTACCTCATTGTCTAGTGGTTCACGCCCCAACAAATCAATGTAGATGCGGTTGATATAATTCTCCACCTTGACTGTTGGAACATCATCGTAATTTTTAGGCGTATTATTTGGAATAAGAACATCTTTTTCCTTACAAGAAACGCCATACAATAGAAAAATAATAAATATGAACCAACTGTTTTTCTTCATAGTCTAAAATGAAAATGGTTTCTTATGTTTGACAAACGTATGAAATTAATTTAACTTTAACAAATTATCAAAAAAGAAAACATTTGTGGAATCAACTGATTTTCAAGTATTAGAACTTATGAATTTCCGAAAAATAAATATGGGTATTAAAAAACACCATTGATATTCAAAGTATTATAATTATTTTTGAATTTTAAAGCAACCTATTAAAAGAATACAAGTCTAAAGAACAAATTATCCATTATCCATATGCAAAAAAAACTTACCTATTTATTATTTTTCATTGCCATTGTATTTGCCTGCAACAAAGCTGAGGCGAGTTGTAATTGGAAAAGCCGCATGCCCTATTTTTATTCATGGGACAGTTGCAACACCAGTACAAAAAAAGCAAGTGTCAATGCTTACATTGCATTTCAATACAACACATCTTGCTTTAAATACACATGGAAAGTGAATGGCAATGTGGTTAGTGGCACAAATGTGATGCACAAAGCTTTGACGCAGAATGGCACTTACTCAATAACCTTAACGGTTAGAGACACCTGCAACAATTGCGACACCACTTTTACAGGTAGTAAAACAATTTCTTGTTTCCCAACTTGTAATTGGAAAGCCAAAAACCTTTCTATCCTTGGCGGGGATTCTTGCAGCCAATATCCTTATAAACCAAGTATTAGGGTTTTCTTATATGGTTCTGCGTCTTGTGCTAAATACACATGGAAAGTCAACGGCAACTTCGTTAGCAATGGCCTTGTTTTAAATTACAAAGCAACTCAAAATGGCACCTACAATTTGAGTGTTAATGTTCGTGATACCTGCAACAATTGCGACACAACCTATACCAGCTCTATTACCATTACTTGTGCCCAAAAATGCAATTGGAGCAGCAAAAACGCGACATTCTACATAATTGATTCTTGCTCAAATTCACCCAGTAAACCAAACTTTTTAAACTACTTATACTTCCAAAGCAATACAAGCAAATGCTTGAAATACACATGGAAAGTAAATGGCAGCACAGTATATACCGGAAGCAACCCTTACAAGAGCTATTTCCCTACACAAAATGGCACCTACAATGTTACAGTTAATGTTAGAGATACCTGTTTGAATTGCGATACCACCTATAGCAAGTCTGTTACCATTACTTGCGCAGGCAATAAATGTGCATGGTATAAAAGAAACATGTATTTCAACACTTGGGATAGTTGCAATGGCCGCAAATACAAAAACTCAATAAATGGCTATATTGGGCCTTTCGCAGGATGCTACAAATACAGTTGGACCGTTAATGGCACTAAAGTATCTGATTCACGCTTCCTTAACTTCCCAATTACCCAAAACGGAACGTACAATTTATGTATGAAAGTTACAGATACCTGCGACAAATGTGACACCACATTCTGTAGAAGTTTTTCCATCACCTGTGTTTCCAGCAATGGATGTTATATGCCTTATCAAAGACCAGGTTATAAATTGAAATGTGATACCATTATTTTTGAATCTGGCAATATTGACACCTGTGTTACTTACCTTACACGACGCTACACACCTAGCACCGGAAAGGTAGATACCATTTCAAATAAGCGCGTATTTTCATACATTTTTAAAGATACCGGCTTGTACTACTTTATTACAACTTACCACAACAAATGTAAAAACTGCGATACAGCTATATATACCCGATTGCATGTTACTTGCAAAACCGGCACTTCAAATTGCAGATGGGCCAACAGCAGCAGACAGATATACTTTAGTGCATGGGACAGCTGTGCAGGGAAAGGGAAAAACAAAGTCTCCATAAACGGGTACATCGGACCCTTCAATGGTTGTTACAAATACAGATGGAAAGTGAATGGCAGCATTGTTTCCGATTCGCGTTTCTTAAATTATGGCATCACTAAAAATGGAACCTACAATTTATGTATGACCATTTTGGATACCTGCAGCAAATGTGACACCACCTATTGCAAATCATTTAGCATTAATTGTATTTCGTCTTGTAATTGGAAGAGTAGAATAACAGCCAACAATTACTTTGACAGTTGCAATGGCGTTGGTTATGCCAATTCGCTCAACGGCTATGTTGCCATGAACCAGAGCTACAAGACATCGTGTTACACCTACCGTTGGACTGTGAACGGCGCTTACGTGAGCAACAAATATTATTTCCATACACCAATTTATCTCAATGGCGCATACAATGTCTGTGTTAAAATTACAGACACTTGCACCAAATGCGATACAACGATCTGCTCAAGACGTGTGGTGAATTGCAACAATTTAGGGTTGAAAAACAATAGCCTGAATGTGGTTAAAATTTACCCTAATCCTGCCAGCAGCAGCCTCAACATAGAGTCATTACAAACATCCGATTACACAGAAATATTAGGCATTGATGGTAAAGCCGTTTGGACGGGAAAACTAGAAGAGGGCATTAACAACATCGTTACTGATCAATGGGCTAGAGGCATTTATATTGTGAGGGTTAAAACTGTATCTGGAATTAGCAATTACAAAATCATCTTGGAATAATTCACATTCCAAGACACAAAAAAGGAGCAGTTTTCACTGCTCCTTTTTTATTGGTTAATATTTTTTAACTGTAGAGTAAGTCTTCAATTGCTTTGGCCACTTTGTCGGCATTCGGCAACATCTCTTTTTCTAAACCAATGTTCAATGGTACCGCGGGCAAATTAGCTGCACCAATGGTTTCTACCGGCGCATCCAAATAATTGAAACAGTTCTTTTGTATACGGCCTGCTATGGCTTCTGCAAAAGAATTTTTCAAAGTCTCTTCCGTTAGAACCATCACTTTGCCATGTTTTTTAGCCGCTGTATAAATGGCCTCATCGTCGCATGGATTCAAGGTTCTTAAATCCAATATTTCCACATTGCCTTCAAATTGTTTTGATGCGTTTAATGCCCAGTGAACACCCATACCATAAGTTATGATGGCCATTGATTCTCCATATTTCAATGCTTCAGCTGAAGCCTCTTGAACAATGCGTGCTTTACCCAAAGGCACCACGTAATCTTCTGATGGTTCAGGACATTTGGCGGCATCAGTTCCAGGAACTTTGCTCCAATACAATCCTTTGTGTTCAAACATCACGACAGGATTTGGATCGTAGAATGCGGCTTTTAACAAACCTTTCATATCCGCGGCATTGCTTGGGTAAACCACTTTAATACCCTTGATTTGTAATATACTACTTTCAACGGTACCGGAGTGGTATGGTCCACCCCCACCGTAAGCACCAGTTGGTATTCTAATTAGCGATTGTATAGGAAATTTTCCGTTCGACAGGTAGCAACTTTTTGAAAGTTCTTCCACCAATTGGTTAATACCAGGCCATATGTAATCCGCAAATTGAATTTCAACAATTGGTTTGCACCCTACAGCACTCATTCCAGCGGTTGACCCAACAATATAAGCTTCTTGAATTGGGGTATTAAACACCCTATCTTTTCCGTATTTTTTTGCTAAAGTTGCAGCTTCTCTAAATACACCACCCAAACGAATACCTACGTCTTGGCCGTACAATAATGCCTCAGGGTGTTTGTTTAGTATTTCATCACAAGCAAACAAAGCGGCATCAACCATCACAATTGGCTCTTTGCCTTCTGGTGAGCGGGTTCCTTGTTCTTCAGTTATCGGGCTAGGCGCAAATTCATGCAAGTAAACCGTTTCTGGAGCAGGTTCAGCAGCTGCAACCGCACGGGCAAAACTGTCGTCAATAAATACTCTAGCGTCTTGTTTTATTTGGTCTAAACCAGATTCAGACACAGCCAAATCAAGCAATACATTTCTTAATTTTGGGAATGGATCATCTTTCAAATCAATCTCCAAATCATCTCTATACCATTCACTCCTAACGCCACTGGTGTGGTGACCGAGTAAAGGCACCTTTGCGTGCAGCAACATTGGCTTTCTGTTTTTGCGCACCCAATCAATGGCCGACTTCATGTCTTCATAACTTTCTACAAAATCGCTTCCGTCGGTACGTGCGCGTTTTAAACCTTTAAAACCAGCAGCAAATTCATAGGCATCCATGGCGCGCATTTCATCGCCGCTTGCAGAAATCCCCCAATCATTGTCTTGTACCAAATACAAAATTGGCAATTCTTTTAAAACCGCCATTTGCAAGGCCTCGCTTACTTCTCCTTCGGTCATACTTCCATCGCCAATGCTGCAAAGCACTATTGGTTTTTCAGCCGTGGTAATTAAATTTTGTGACTCCTTGTATTTAATCGCATGGGCCATGCCTGTGGCAGGAATTGCTTGCATACCGGTTGCACTACTTTGGTGGGGCATGGTAGGCATGTTATCGCGTCTCAATGAAGGATGCGAATAATATGAACGACCGCCAGAAAAAGGATCATCGGCTTTGGCCAACAATTGCAACATCAACTCGTAAGGTTCCATACCCATCGACAAAAGCAAGCTTTCGTCGCGGTAATAAGGTGCTGCATAATCTATTGATTTGAGCAAAAACCCACAAGCAATTTGAATGGCTTCATGACCTTTGCTGGTTGAATGCACATATTTTGTAATCGGCCTATTCTCATCATATACATCTGCCATTGCTCTGGCTTTGCACATAAGGGTATACGCTTCTAATAATGTTTCTTTGGTTACCATTTCGTGTTCACTCTAATCGACTAAAACAATTTGCAATGTTACAAAAATAAACCCAAATAAAGCGTGCTTGGTTTGTGCTAAAAAATATTCGAATCTGAATTCCCTTTTCTTTAATTTTGCAGACGAAATCTTGAAAGAGATTTTAATCAAACTTAAGAACAACAATTTAATTTATGGATTATACCAACAAAGAAGAAGGTCTATACGCAGAAATGCAGACCAACAAAGGCACCATCGTGCTGCAATTAGAACATTTAAAAACACCTTTAACCGTTGCCAACTTTGTGGGCTTGGCTGAAGGAAAAATCCAAAACAAAGCAAAAGACATAGGGGTTCCATATTATGATGGCATTACCTTCCACCGTGTAATCAACGATTTCATGGTTCAAGGCGGAGATCCTTATGGCGATGGCCGTGGCGGACCAGGATACAGATTTAAAGATGAGTTTCATCCTTCATTGATGCACGCTGAACCTGGTGTTTTGAGTATGGCAAATGCTGGTCCTGGAACCAACGGTAGCCAATTCTTTATCACCCACGTTCCTACCCCTTGGTTGGATGGCAAACACAGTGTTTTCGGAAAAGTAATTGAAGGCATGGATGTAGTTAACAGCATCGCACAAGGTGACAAAATTGAAAAACTTAGCATCGTTAGACACGGTGCAAGTGTAGCTTCATACGACCCTACCGTTATTGCAACGGCATCTGCTTTTATGTAAGTTTAAAATCGATTAAATCAAAAAAGCCCCGAAAAATTTCGGGGCTTTTTTGTTGATGAGGACTTGCTATTTCATGGACGAAATAATCCACAAGGTTGCGGCCACCAATATGGTGCCTGCCATGATAAAAATCTTTAGCTCTTTGGTCTTGTCCGTATACTCCACACTGTTGCTGTTCATGCTAATTTGCACCGGCGGAAAATCGTCAACCCGCTTGACATATAAATTATAGACCATCAAGGTTCTCTTCTTTTTGCCCACCAACAATCCTGGAGACCATTTCGGCATGCTGCTAACGATGCGTTCGAATTCACTCGACACAATGGCATTGCTGCCTGACAAATGTGTGTAATCAGACACCGAGCCATCTTTATTTACATAAAAGGAAAACTTAATGGTCTCGCCCGTAAAATCTAAACTTTGGGCATTGGTTCGCAGGTTAAATCTGGTTTCAATAAACCTGAAAAAATCTTGGTCACCGCCCTCAAAAATAGGTGCCTTGGTAATGGTATCACCTGGTGCTATATACGTTGATGTATCTAAATTGTTGCGAAACACTTCTACCTGAGCTGTCATTAACAAGCCCTTGAACAACGATACAAAAAGCACAATCTGCTTCAGTGAAATCATTGTTTCACAAACACCTGTGGTTTATGGTTTTGGATACTCAACAAGTACAATCCTGCTGGCAAATCGCTTAAATTAATTCCAGCTTCTAGCATTTCAGCGTTGAATGTATTTTGAATCAGCAACAAGCCGGTTAAGCTGTAAACTTTAAATTGTAAACCATCTAAATCCATATCAGATGTTATATGCAAATTGCCTTGAACTGGATTTGGATACAAAGTCAAACCCGCTTCATTGTATTGTGTTTCAATGCCGCTTGGATCTATTTGTACCGTTACCAATGTTGAGTCTTTGCATCCATTGCTCAAAGAAGTCATTACACAACGAATTGTATATTTACCTGTGTTTGCATAGCGGTGGGTAACATTGCTGTTGTTGCTTGTTGTGCCGTCTCCAAAATACCATTTGATACTAGCCCCTGCACTGTTGATTGGAGAAACCCTAACTTGCTGCCAGGTTAGTACCTCAAATGAAAATCCACTAAATGGCACGGGTTTTACCAAGGGCTGAACAGCAGATATCGGGCCTACGCAACCTGCATACACAGGGCGAACAAAGTATTTTCTGCTGCCATTTAACACCGGAGTTGTAAACGTATTTCCACTGCCTAAGGCAGTTGTTGAGGTATCTGCATCAAACCACAACATCGTTCCACTGCCTGTGAATTTCGACTTTAAGGTGGCTGGGTTCTTCGCACAAATGGTGTCGCCCCACACTTTAATGATTGTTGGGAAGGTATTCACCAAGGTGCTGATTTTTGTTCTGCTTGGGTTAACGCAAACAGAACTTACTGTTTCTATATAGTAGTC
>CANFXY010000042.1 GCA_947451105.1 Bacteroidota bacterium
GTTTCTTCAGTATCGTTTTTAGGTTTTTCGTTTAAACCTTTTTCGATTTGACCTTTAACGTTGTTCTTAGCGTCATTGAATTCGCGAATTCCTGAGCCTAAACCTCTCATTAATTCAGGGATTTTTTTGCCACCAAAGAAAAGTACAACCACCAAAATGATAACGATCCATTCTGAGCCTCCAATTCCTGGTATTAATAGTATAGACATTTTTTATTTTGTTTAACACCGCAAAGATAATCTTTAAATATCGTTTTCAAAATAATTTTCAAGCTTGATTTAGTTGGAAAAAAAATTTTTATAAGTATTGATAAATATGTTGATTTGCAAGTACAAATCGTTATTTACCATGAGTCAAACCATTAGTGATGTTTTAAAAGAATTTACAGGCAATCTTGAAAAGTGTATTAACCACACTTCTTATGAGTTTTCTAATATCCGCGCAGGCAAAGCTTCGCCGGGAATGTTGGAAAGTGTAACTGTTGAATATTATGGCGCGCCAGTGCCATTGTCTCAAGTAGCCAATGTGTCTTCGCCAGACGTTCGTACCATCTTAGTTCAGCCATGGGAACGCAATATCATTAACGATATCGAGCGTGCAATCATTAACAGCAATTTAGGTTTTGCCCCAGGCAACGATGGTGTAGCCATTCGTATAACCATTCCTCCAATGACTGAAGAGCGCAGGGCCCAATTGGTGAAAATGGTAAAGCAAGAAGGCGAAGCAAGTAAAATTGTAGCCAGAAATTACCGAAAAGACACCAACGAAAAGATTAAGAAACTTCAGAAAGATGGACTAAGTGAAGATGAAGCGAAAGATTCAGAAGCTAAAGTTCAAAAGCAATTGGATGCATGCATCGTTAAAATTGATGCAATGATTGTTGACAAAGAAAAAGAAATCATGACAGTTTAACTCTGTTTTAAAAGGCATAAAAAAAGCTGCACTATTTGTTTAGTGCAGCTTTTTTATTTTATGTCTGATTAATGTCCTCCGCCACTTGCGGTCGTATCGTATTCAACACCTTGCTTTTTCAATAAACCTTTAACTCTAAAGGCAAAGAAGGTGATGTATGCGAAACACAAAACGGCTATCCAATACGATTGGTGTATTCCAATAATATCAGCAAGTTTGCCTTGGATTGGAGGGATGATGCTTCCACCTAAAATCATCATGACTAAGAAAGCAGCACCTTGTGTGGTATACTTTCCTAAACCAGCAACTGATAGGGTAAAAATTGAAGGCCACATGATTGAACAGAATAAACCGCCACTTAAGAAAGCGTATACAGCAATTTGTCCTTTTGTTGAAACGCCTATTAGCATAGCCACAATGCTTAATATGCCAAAAACAAGTAAGGTTCTAGCAGGTTTCTCTTTGCTGATAAAGAATGCAATGATTTGAACAAAAACGCAAACAACATAAAAGTACAAAGGGCTCATGTCTTTTTGCGCCAAAGTATTTACACCAATTACCACACCAAAAGCAATAAGTGGAACAACGACTAAAAGTATTGATTTTAAATTTTTTGAAGGGTTGAAAACGTTGATAGCACCTGCCCAACGGCCAATCATTAAACTACCCCAGTACATTGATACGAATGGCGCAATTTGTGAAGATTGGTATCCACCGAATTCAGCTTGTTTGAGCAATTCACCTAAATTAGATCCAATGGCTACTTCAACACCAACATATAAGAATATAGCGAGCATGCCCAATACCAATTGAGGATATTGCATGGCTCCCCAATTTTCTGGTTTTTTATTGGCCGAATAATTGGCGAATAGCAAGCCTAAAACGATAACCGCTAAGGCGCCCAATAGCCATTTCATACGGTATTCTTCTAAAGGCCCTTTAATGCTTTCTTTTTCAGCGTTTAAATTTGCAATGTTGATTTTGGCCAATTTAATTGAAGTATCCGCTAGGGTCTGAGTTGCACCAGGTAAAATAATGTCGTTTACGCCAATCGTTGGCTCTAAAATTTCAATTACTTTTTCTTCGTTGGCAATTTTCTTCTCAATCTGCTCGATGGCCGCAACTTCAGAACTTTTGTAACTACTGAATACAGGTGTAAAGGTTATAATTAGCAAGCCAGTAATAACCAATAAGGTGTATAGGGCCTTTTTAGCTGGTTCTTGTTTCTCTGTGCTAATACCTGCCGGAACTTTTTTAGAGAAGTGGAATAAGGCCGCTGCAGCTACAAATAGGGCGCATACACCAGAATATAGAATTAAAACTTTTCCAAGATCTAGTGCTGCTATTTGTTCGTCAGAAATATCGGCAGCACTGCCAAACAGGGCCAATCCTAATACCAAAGGACCAATAGTGGTTCCAAAAGAGTTAATGCTTCCGCCTAAGTTAATTCTGTTGCTTCCAGTTGCGGGGTCTCCTAACATAATTGCAAAAGGATTGGCGGCAGTTTGTTGAAGACTGAAGCCTAAGGCTACAATAAACAAACCGAATAACATACCTGAAAACGTATTGGCATTCACCGCGATTATCATGGCTACAGCGCCAAGCGCACTAAATAATAATCCGTATACTATACTTTTCTTATAGCCCCATTTAGCCACAAGATCTTTACCTCCCAAGGCACCGTAGGCAAATAATATTAATGCACCGATGTAGTAAGCAAGATAAAATGCAAAGTCAATTAATTGGCTTTGAAATTGGTCTAAATGAAAATAGTGTTTGCAAAAAGGGATGAAGACACTGTTCCCTGCTGCTATAAAACCCCAAAAGAAAAAGACAGTAATTAGAGTGCTGAGGGCGCCATAATTCGTCGCTTTTGGGTCAATTGATGCGTTTGATTTTAATTCTTCCATGTTTTTTATGATCTTCTAGTGGCTACAAATATATTTTTTTAAATGAATTAATAGTGATTAAAAAGATTTGATTTTAAAACTTTTCAGTTATTAGACTTTTGATTATTTAAAAGATTGCAAAATAGCTTAAGTCGGACAATTAGTTTTTTTTCAAAAATAAAATTTTGAAAAAAAGAAATAAATCATTTCCAAGCATATTTGTTTAATCATTTGATTTTATTTATTAAACATGTTTTTAATAATATATTAGCCTGTTTTATTTATTTTAAGTGTTTGATAATTAAGTTTTTAAATCTGTGAAATGCATTCGGAGATAATGTTTTTTAAAATTGCATAATATTTAATTAAACAAGGTTGCAAAAATTATTAAAAAATTAACCTTCTCACAATCTGCGAACAATACTAAAATCAGTTAAATTTAGTTTGAGACTTATTTTTTTTTCTTTATCGTTGTAGCTTAATTAAATTTATCATGAATAAAAAATATACTTTTTTTAGTTTAGTAAAAGGTATGACATTCTCAGCTTTATTGCTGTCGTCAACTTTTGCTTTTGGCCAAAATGCGCCAATCGATTTCGAAAGTACTGGTAAAGGTGCAAATTGGACTTGGACGACTTTCGAGAATGTTGGTAATGCTCCAATACAAATGGTTGCAAATCCAAGTGCTACAGGTATCAACACTTCAGCAACTGTTGCTAAGTTTACTACTTTAACCGGCGGTCAACCTTGGGCTGGTTGCGAAAGCAAACACGGTGCTGACATTGGAACTTTCACTTTAACTTCAAGCAATGCCAAAGTTAAAATTATGGTTTACAAATCTGTAATCAGTGATGTTGCGATTAAATTTGCTACGTCTACAAACGGTTCAACAGGTGAAATCAAAGTTGCAAACACCAAAACCAACGAATGGGAAGAATTAACATTTGACTTTACTGGTAAAATCAATGAAACCAATGACCAAATCATTATTTTCCCTGACTTCCAAGCAAGAACTACTGATAACGTATGTTATTTCGATAATATCACTTTCTCAGCTGGTGGATCTACTTTAGCTGAACCTACTACTGCTGCTCCAACACCAACAAAATTGGCGGCTAACGTAATATCTTTGTTTAGCAATGCATACACCAATGTAACTGTTGATACTTGGAGAACAGGTTGGTCAGCTGCTACATTAACAGATATGCAGGTTGCTGGTAACGATGTTAAGAAATATTCTTCTTTAGACTTCGTAGGTGTCGAAACAGTTGGTCCAAACATGATTAATGCTTCAACTATGGATCATTTCAATTTAGATGTATGGACTCCAAATGCAACCACCTTTAAAGTTAAATTGGTTGACTTCGGTCCTGACGCTGCTTACGGTGGTGGCGACGATAAAGAACATGAGTTGTCTTTCACTCCAACCAAAGAATCTTGGAATACTTTAAGCATCAAAATGTCTGATTTTACAGGTTTAACTACTACGTCTCACATTGCTCAGATAATTTTTGTTGGTGTTCCAACTGGAACAAGTGTTGTATACATCGATAACGTATACTTCTCAAAAGCGGCAGCAAGTGTTACTAGCTTCAACAGTGCTTCAGTTAAAATGTACCCTAACCCAAGTGTAGGCGCATTCACTATTGAATCAGTTAAAAACATTGAAAACGTTACAATTATGAATTCAATTGGCGAAGTAGTTTTAAACTCTGAAGTAAACAGCAACTCTTTCAACTTTAACAACAGCAACCTTGCTAAAGGTGTTTACGTTATTCAAGTATCTATTGAAGGTGTAGTTTCTACTGCAAAATTGATCGTAGAATAATCACGAACAATATATAATATTTAAGTAAAAGCACTTTTTTAAAGTGCTTTTACTTTGTAATTTCTTTGGGAAATTAAATGCAACAATAAAAGTTGAAAATTTCCTGAACATTGATTTAAATAAGACCTGAAATGAAACACGCTTTAAAATTAATTTTATTCATCTCCGCAACATTGGGCTCTATTGGTATAAATGCGCAAACAAAAGTGCAGACTACCGACTCTGGGTTTGTGCTCATGCGAAATGGAAGTCCATATTACGTTAAAGGGGTGGGCGGAGAAGTTAATTTTGATAAAATGATTTCCATAGGGGCAAATTCATTCAGAACTTGGGGTGTTGAAAATGCTCAAAAAGTTTTAGATGAAGCACAAAAAAGAGGTTTAACCGTGATGTTGGGCCTTTGGTTGCAGCATGAAAGACATGGATTTGACTACAACAACAAAGATAAAGTTAAATCTCAATTAGACTATTTTAAAAATGTAATCAAACAATTTAAGGACCACCCTGCACTTCTTATGTGGGGTGTTGGTAATGAATTAGATTTAGATTACACAAACCCGAATTGCTGGAATGCCGTGCAAGACATCGCCCAGTATATTCATCAAATTGACCCTAACCATCCAACGAGTACTGTAACAGCAGGATTGGATTCGTTAGAAGTTCAATACATAAAATCTAGGTGTCCGGATATAGATATATACTCCATTAACACCTATGGAAACATTGCTGGTGTACCTCAAAATATCGCAAGATTTGGTTGGTCTGGTCCATATATGATTACCGAATGGGGACCGAACGGACACTGGGAGTCGCCACAAACCAACTGGGGTGTTTCAATTGAGCAAACCAGTACAGAAAAGACTGCATCATACCTTACCCGGTATAAAGAATATATTGCCCCAAATCAAAGCCATTGTCTAGGTTCCTATGCGTTTTTATGGGGCGCAAAGCAAGAATACACAGAAACGTGGTATGGCTTGTTTTCAAAAGACAATCTGCCAACAGAGCCTATAGACGCGCTCGAATTTGTTTTTACTGGCAACTGGCCTAAAAAACCCGCGCCATCTGTTATGGCAATGCAAATTGATGGAAAAGATGCATTCAAAAGCATCAATTTGAAGGCAGGTGAAAAATTCCCGGCATCGATCAAAATTCTTTTGCCAGATTCATTGTCTAACGAACATGTTGATTTTGTGTGGCGTATTTTTGAAGAAAGTACCGACAAGAAATCAGGAGGAGATGTTGAGGCAGAGGCAACAGAATTAACCGGTTTAATTGTAAAGGGTTCCAACAAATCAGAAGTTGTTTTTAGGGCTCCATTGCAAGCTGGCTCTTATAGGATTTTTGTTACCGTCATTCACAATGGGAAAGTGGCTTATGCGAATATTCCATTTAAAGTTATTGCGCGTGAAGTTGGCGAGAAACAATCACGCTTTATTCAGTTGAAGTACACAGATATGAAAGAATTTGAAAAATGAAAGTAAAAATCAATAACATACTAAAAGGAGGATTGGTTTTAGCTTTAACAGGTTTGTTAAGCACTGCATACGCTCAACGCAATGATATGATGGATTCTAAATTCAAGGATTCAATGAATAAAATTTACCGAAGCGATGTAAATTTTAACTTTAACAAACCACTTGAAGTTTTAGAGAATTTGGAAATTAGCGGATACTACCGCTTTATTACCAACTACCGACATTTAAGTGAAACTTATAGCCATTTAGACGCTAATAGAAACAATATTTTCGTTGGAGATGACAGCCAAATCCCTCAACTAATGCTAAATCTCAAAGGTTATGCAAGCAGTAAGGTTATGTTTGGCACCGACTTGTTTCTTTGGACACCAATGACAGGAGTCGGAGAAAAAGAAAACGTCAAGGGATTGAATCTGGGTGTAAGTTTATATGGTATGTTCTCCACCGATTTAGGTAATTTTACGGTGCGTACAGGTGGTATCAACTGGTACACTTTGTCTCCATTTACATTTCAGGCCAATAAAGGTTACAACCGCTACAGTTTATTTGAACGCAATCCTTGGGATCCAAACACATCAAAAGTGGATTCAAGATATTCGGATTTTTATGGATCTGGTGCCATTAACCAAGACCAAAGATGGGGAAATCAAGCTTTTCACGGATTAATTGTTGAAGGTGCTCAGTTGCCACACAATTTTTCGTTTAGTGCTATGGTTGGTAAAACACAATTTGATGGCGGATTGTCTGCCATTCCAAATACCTCTGTTGGTGGAAGATTAAGCAAGTCTTATTCAGGTTCAAATGGTTTATTGTCATTAAACACGTTTAACAACGACAGTTATATAGACTCTTTGGGCAAGCAAAAAGCTGGATTTAATATGGTGACAGGTGAAATCAAGCATCAGTTCAAACGGGTTAAATTGTTTTCAGAAATTGGGATGGGAAGAAGATATGCTGGAACCACTACATCAAAATGGGGTGAAGCAATTTCGGTTAAAGTATCAGGAGATATTTTGAAAAAAGTAGCAACTGAATTTCATTTTTACAGAATAAGTCCTAATGTATTTAACAACAGTTCTGTATTTATAAATTCATCTATTCAACAAACAGTTCAGACAAATTCGAATCAAACCCAACCCGTTCTGATACCGGTGTCGAGTGCTTTGTTGCCAATTGGTCAACTTTCAAATAACAGACAAGGTATCGAATTAAATGCCCAATTAGATTTTGGCCGTTTGAAAAACTCAATTGGATATTCAAATGCAATGGAGTTAGATAAATTATCGCCTAAGATTACCTACACCCATGCGTTTAATAATTTGGCTTTATCTAGGTTTTGGAGATGGGACTTCCCAAGTGGAGTAGGACCTTATAAAAACTTAAATAAAATTTACCGTTCGGTTTTTGAAACGATGTATGTAACTGAATTGGGGGCTGATGGAAGGCCTTTGTACAAGAAATATTTTAATACAATGGAGCTGAATTCTAAATACAAAACAAAATTGCTTAACAGAGAATTGTATTTGTTTTATTTAGGTTCAATTAATTCGGTGCAAAATTTTGCCAGTCCATTTGTGGTGTTTAGCGAAAAAGCGCTGATGCGCGCATATTACCATCAGGTGGAATCTTATTTGAAAATTAACCAAAGATTGGTGTGGACCAATTATGTAAGCTTCGAACGTATTATTGGGAATTACCAAACAGAGGTTAATGCTGATACCCGCAGACCTAAGAACCAAAAAGGCTTAAGTTTAGCAACAGGATTTGATATTCAATTAAGTAAGGGTGTTGGATTGTACGTTAGAGAGCGTTACATGGAGTATAAAGATATGAGCTTTGCTTTGGATAGATATAAAGGATTTGAAACCACCATTGAATTGAAAGCTTTCTTTTAAGAAAGCCCAATTAGGAAACGGAACATATAGACATAGTCAATATAAATAAAAAACGAAAGTGAACTTAAATAGAAAATATAAAAAAGCTGGATTAAGACTTGGCATATTATGCGCCATAGGATTGACTGTATTTAATGTAAATGCACAAAAGGACCGCAAAGTAAGTTTTGTGGGCGGTGCTCGTTCATTGATGAACAGCAACTCATTAACCGTAAATGATACCATCCCTGATACCAGTACCGTTAAAAGAAAAAATGGCGGTTATGCTTTGCTAGATCTTGGAGTGAACATCAAACCAAATAAAAACACCGAGATCATGGGGATGTTCCGTATCAGAAATGAATACGGTGGATTCTGGGGCGCAGGTGTAACATTTGACGTAAGACAATTGTGGATTAAAGGCGTGCTTGCAAATGCACTGCGTTACCAATTGGGCGACTTGAATTTAAAACAAACCCAATTCACCTTGTACAACCACCATTCAGATCAATTAGATTCTCTTCCAAGTATATTTAATTTACAAAAGAATATTGTTTCCTATGAGCGTTTTTATATGGGAAATAACAGTTGGAGAATGCAAGGCGCAAGCGTAGATTTTGGTTTCACCTTTTCTAAGTTTATTAAAGAGATAAATGTTAATGCATTTATTACCCGCTTAAATGCAACCGATTTTTCAAATGTCAACGACAGACTGATGAGGGCCTTAACCTTGCAGATTCTGCAAAGTAAAAACCTTTATATAGCTTTCAACAACAATACTGTTTTCGATGTTAAAGGGACTGTGAAAAATGACAATCTATTTAAGAATTCTGTCAATACAGTTGACTTTAAATACTATCAAAAATTAGGTAAAGAAAATCTTTTGATAGCAGGTGAAGTTGGTCAAAGCAACTATCAATATTCTGCGGATACTTTGGCGCCAAAATTAAACGACTATTTTATGCACTTCTATGCGCAAATGAAAATTTCAAATTTTAATGCCACACTAGGATTTTTAAGCGTAGGCCCTGATTTTAGAAGTATAGGTTCACAAAGCAAAGATGTAAATTACAATGCCCAAACTGTTTTTTACAACCGCTACACCAATGCTCAAGTTCAAAGGCCAGTTGCTTTAATTGATTTAATTGGCAATGAAAATATTTACAACAGAACGATCAGCAATTCGTTAATGACGCCAAGTCAAATATACAATACCATTTCCCCATTTGGTATGGCTACATTTAATAGACAAGGCGCTTACGTTAGGGTTCAATATAAGACCAAGCAGAAAATTGAAATAAATGCTGAATACCAAAATACCAAAGAAATCAGAGGTCAGGGTTCAAGTGCATTAAGAGAATTTGCTCAAACAAAGTTGTATGCGTATCTGCCACTGCATGAAGTTCTAGGTCTTAAGAGACACCTAAGTATTCAAGTTTCAAATAAGATGCAAACGGCAAAAAGGAATAGCCAAGAAACCATTGAAAATGTTGATTTAAAAATGAATCAAACCAGTTTGGGTCTTAAATGGGAATTTAGCGATGGATTTGAATTGCTAGGCGGTTTGGTTAACCAAACCAATAAAGGCGTTGATTTTATCGCCGATAGAAATTCATTTTCGGAGGTAATCTACTTTCATCAAAACAATTTGAATCTTACACAACAAATAAAAGCCATTGGCCTGCGTTATAACTTTAGTCCAAAAGTATATTTAGCTCTGCTTTACCAGCAAAGTACTTATAAGGATCAAACGAAAACAACTGCCAACTTTAACATGAATCAATTAGGAATTATTTACAGTATTACACTATAATATGAAGCAAAAAATTATATTACTTTCTTTTTTGGTTTTAAGCCTTGCCGCTTGCCGAAAAGACACAAAGATAGATGGACCAAGCATTGCAGAAATTTACAGCAATTTCAAATTGTTGGATCCTTTCAAAGCCAGTAAGGATTCAGTTGATTTTAAAACATCTGAAACAGTTTATTTTTCTGCTTCCTTCAACAAAATTGTCACTTGGGAAATCACCATTGAAGGCCAAACATCAAAAGCAAAGAAAATTATAAATGGACAGAGCAGGATTATTGCCATAAACAACGCCTTATGGAACGGTTCAACCACTAAGTTGCCAATGTTTAGATCGGAAAAATGCGTAGCCAAATTGAAAATTCAAGATGTTGCAGATTCGTTTATGGTTAATGTATTTGTAAAGAACCCAAAGGTTAACGATGGTTTTATAATCGCTGATTTTGAAACTGGTTTGAAAACCTCATGGACCAAGTTTTTTCAGTCAGGTGCCAACATGGACTGCAAAGTGAAAACAGATAATTTAGCACCAGAGGGTGGAAGTTATTTAAATATGGGCGGTACAGTTAACTGGGATTATCTTATCGGTTTAGTTGATTTTCCTGCTTCGGCGTATAACTCTGCCATTACCTTTCCATTAAATACGAACCCGGATGCTGTATACTTTAACTGTTTGATATACGGAACAACAAGTGCCAATCCTTCATTGGTATTGTTTCAATTCAAAGAAGATGAAAACAGCGATGGAACTTTTTCTGCCAGTAATGAAGATGAGTATGATTATCAAGTAACAGTTGACTGGGAAGGATGGAAGTTGGTTTCAATTAAGTATTCAGATATTTTTACTTTGGTAAATGGAAATCCTTCTACACCTAAAGGAAATGGATTGCATAACCCCAACAAACTTAGTAAAATCTCTATGTTGCATTTGGCCAATCCTAACAATGGTTTTGCAAGTACCAAATTGGATTATATCATGTTCTCAAACAACAAACCACTTGAACCGTGAGTAAATTCATTAAATTGTGTTTTGGATTCGCTTCTCTAGCGCTTTTGAGCGCTTGTAGTAGCTTTGTGCAAGTTCAGGATAGGTCTTTGTACAACGAGCTTGCTATAGTTGACAGCAATGAAATTGATGGATTCAAGGCGGTATACATTTTCAACAACGATTATGATAAAAGTGTGTGGGTTTCACCAGAAGTTCATTGTGTGCAAATGGCAACTGAAAAAACGAATGTTTTTTCAGGACCAGCTGGATTGAAAGTTACTTGGGATAAAATAGCAGGAAACTGCAAATGGATAGGTATAGGATTTGGATGGAACAATTGGATGTCTAAAGACATCTCTGATTTAAAAGACAATTCAGCCATTCAAATGAAAGTAAAATCTGTAAAAGGTTCTTTCAAAAACTTCCCAGTTGCTTTTGCCTTAGAAGACTACTCAGGTGTCCAGGCCTATTATGGGTTTAATTATTCATTGGCATCAGGCGAATTCACCGATTCAACATGGACTACCGTGCTAATACCTTTGTCTAAATTTCCGTTTGAGGCAAAGGACTTTGATTTGGAAAGGGTGAAACAATTTATAATTCAATTGGAAGGTGACGGAAATATTTACTTGGATGAAATTAAATTTATTAAAATTGAAAATGAAAAGACTATTCGTTCTTAGTTTTTTTGTAGGATTACATTGGGTTTGTTTGTCGCAAAATTTTTTATCAAATAGACAGATAGATTCTCTGATTTCAAAAATGAGTCCTGAAGAAAAGGCAGGGCAAATGACACAAATTGATTTGGGTGTTATCGCAGAAGGTGGTATTTGTAATTTGGTTCAACCACAAGCATTAAATCTAGACAAGTTAAAAACTGCAATTCAAAAATACCACATTGGTTCAATATTAAATGTTGGTTGTGGCAGTGGTACCATTTCACTTGAAAGTTGGCATAAAATAATCAATACAATTTTCGAGCAAAACAAAAAGTTCAGCCATCTAAATATTCCAATTTTATATGGCATAGATGCAATACATGGCGCCAATTATACCATGGGTGCAACCTTGTTTCCTCAGCAAATTGGACAAGCCGCAACATGGAATCCTGGCTTGGTGAAAAAGATGTATCAGATTACAGCCTATGAAACCAGGGCTAGTGGAATTCCTTGGAATTTCTCGCCAGTTTTGGATCTAGGTCGAATGCCGCTTTGGTCGCGTTTTTTTGAAACATTTGGAGAAGATGTTTACTTGGCAAAGCAAATGTCAAAAGTGGCAATTCAAGGCATACAAAACAACGGTGTTAGTGGTCCATATCAAGTTGCTTCATGTATGAAGCATTTCTTGGGTTATAGCATGCCTTTAAGCGGAAAGGATAGAACACCTGCATGGATATCTGACCGTGAATTGCGTGAATATTTTTTACCTAGTTTTAGAGAAGCAATTAACCAAGGGGCTAAAACGGTTATGATTAATTCGGGTGAAATTAATGGAACACCTGTGCACATCAATTATGATATTTTAACGACTTTACTAAGGGATGAGTTGGGCTTTAAAGGCGTTGCAGTAACGGATTGGGAAGATGTATATAAATTAGTGAATGTTCATAGAGTAGCAGCCAGCAAAAAGGAAGCTGTTAAGTTGGCAATTATGGCAGGTGTTGACATGAGTATGACACCAAATGATTTTGAATTCACAGAACTCTTAGTTCAATTGATTAAAGAAGGTGCTATTCCCATGTCAAGGATAGATGCCTCAGTAAAGCGAATATTGGTTTTGAAAAATGAAATGGGCTTATTCCAATTCAAGAAAATTACCAAAGATTTATATCCTTTGTTTGGTTCTGCGGAGCATGCTCAACACAGCTATAATTTAGCGGTAGAAAGTATGACTTTGTTAAAGAATCAAAACAACGTATTGCCAATAAATTCTTCGAATGAAAAAGTACTGGTTTGTGGTCCTGCTGCCAACAGTTTAAATCTTTTAAATGGTGCATGGACCCATACTTGGCAGGGTATTGATACGAGGTTTAACACCAAAGGAAAACTTAGTATAGTTGAGGCAATGAAGTTGGTTAATGCTGCAAATGTTAGTTATGTGCAAGGCAGCAGTATTGATAGTGTTTTGGATATTGAAGCTTGTGTTAAAGCTGCAAAATTGGTAGATAAAATTGTAGTTTGTTTGGGCGAAACGCCATGTACTGAACTGCCAGGAAATATCGATAATTTGGATTTAACGCAGGCTCAGAAAACTTTGGTAAAACGTTTGAAAGAACTGAACAAACCTATTGTATTGGTTTGTTGCTTTAACCGTCCAAGAATCATCAATGAGATTGAGGCTTTGGCTGATGCAATTCTATATGCCTATTTGCCTGGTGATGAGGGTGGAAGAGCAATAACTGATTGTATGTTTGGGGTAAAAAATCCAAGTGGAAAGTTACCATTTACCTATCCTTCCAATCAAAATGCATTTATCCATTACGACCGCAAACATTCTGAAGATTTAGATGTTGATTTTTCAACGAATGCTTACAAACCACAATTTGATTTTGGACATGGATTGAGTTATACCAATTTTGATTTTTCTGATTTCAGTATAAGCAAGGATACACTGAACGATTTTGACTCACTTATTATTAAAGTGAATGTAAAGAATGTTGGAAGCAGGACAGGCCAAGAAGTTGTACAATTGTACTACAGTGATTTGATTGCCAGCATAACCCCATCAGTGAAGAAACTTATGTCATTTTCAAAAATATCTTTGGAGTCAAATGAAACCCGAACGGTTTATTTTACTATTCACAAGAAAGATTTCTCATTTGTAAACAAGCAACTTCAAGAAGTTACAGAGGATGGAGAGTTTGATCTAATAATTAACAATCAAAAAAAGCGCATTTATGTCAATTAAAAATATAGGATTAGGTATGTTGGTGTTGCTGTTTTCAATAACAGCATGTAAACAATCACCACCACCTGAAATTAAAATAGTAGAAAAAACAGGTGCTATTTATTTTTCTGGCTATTATTGGGATTACAAAGACAGACCAACACCTGTAGGACCTGGGCCGAATCGTTTTTTAGGAACTAAGGAAAATGCTTTTGTAGACAGTATTGGTCGTTTGCATTTAAAGATAACTAAGAAGAATGGTTTTTGGTATTGTAGTGAAATAGTAAGCGTCAAAGAATTTAAATATGGCACATATATCTTCACTTGTGAAACCGATATACGCAATTTTGATGAGCGTGTTGTATTTGGTTTGTTTACTTGGGATGATTATAGTTTTAAAACCCAAGGGAATAGTGAAATAGATGTTGAGTTTTCTAAATGGAATGTGGCCGGTGATTCATTGATGATTACCTACAGTGCTCAGCCCGTATGGTTTAGCAATCCAGCACCTTATCCCGAGAGGACATACAAGCCTTTAATGCCTAGACGTTATATCAGCAAATCGATGACGTACATGATGAAATGGACACCTGAGGCCGTGACATGGGAAAGTTATGAAGGCGATACCTATCCTGGTGCCAATAAAACATCTTCTTGGAAGTTTGACAACACCAACATTACCAGAACTAAAATAGAAGGTTCGCAAGTTTCTAATCCGATAGTTGTTCCTGCACCAGGAGACTCAACCAATGTCAGGTTTAATTTCTGGTTGCTCAATGGAGCGGCTCCAAACAATGGTTTAGAACACGAAATAATAGTTAAAAACTTCTCCTACCAGCCTCTATAATTGATTTAAATGATTTTTCTTTAAATCATTAATGCATAATTCGATGGTTGTAATAAACTCTTGAACCATAAATTTGTTAGGAAATTCCAAGCCTTGTTCTTTTATAATAGATTGCATTTTTGTAGCCATAGCTGACACCGAATGCAATTCGAAATGCGCCAAACTAGGTTTTAGCTTATGCAAGTGTTTAGAAAAAGCTATGACGTCATTGTCTTTATAGGCATTCGATAAGTCTTGCAAATAAGCAGGTGTGTCGTTAACAAACAGGACTACCATTTTGTTTACAAATTCTTTTTTTCCATTCGAAATCAAATTTAAATGTTTTAAGCTGTACAAAGGTTCATTTAAGTTTTCTTTCCCTTCATTTTGGTTGAGTATAATCTTCCGTTTATGAATAGCGTTAACAATTACAGCATTTAATGTTTTTTCATCAAATGGTTTTGTGATGCAATGGCTGAATCCCATGCTTAAATACTTTTTAGCATCCCCTAAGAGTGCATTTGCGGTCAATGCAATTATTGGAGTGCCGTTGTAGTTGTGTGAACTTATGATCTCTTTACTGGCTTCTATTCCATCCTTATCTGGCATTTGAATGTCCATTAAGATGATGTCAAATTTGTTTTTCAAATAGGCTTCTACAACCTCGTTTCCATCGTTTACTATTGTAACCTCACAACCCCATGAATTTAAAATGTGGTTAAGCATGAAACGGTTGATTTCTACATCTTCTGCGGCTAGAATTTTTAGACCTTTAAGTGATTCCGTATTGGCTAAATACTCATCAATAATTTCAACTTCGTTTTGGAATTCACTTGAACCTTGCAGGAAAGGTAATAATATTGTAAAGGCACTGCCTTTTCCGTATTCACTTTCAACACGGATGCTACCACCTTGCATTTCAATAATCGATTGACAAATACTTAATCCCAATCCAGTGCCACCATACAAGCGGGCTATTTCTTTTCCTCCTTGTGAGTAGGGGTCAAATATGTGTTCGATTTGTTCTTGTTTTATGCCGATTCCGGTGTCTGTAATGACAATTTCAACCCAAACTAAATCGTTCTTTTTGTGCGATATTTTTACTTTCAAGCCAATTTTACCATTGCTGGTGAATTTGATTGCATTTCCCAACAGATTGTTAATGACTTGGGTTAATCTGTGCGGATCACCATTAACCGTGAAATTAACTGGCAAGTCGCTTACAAATTGAAGTTTTAATCCTTTTTCAGCAGCTCTATGGTTAAAGGTTTCAATGGATTTTTCAATCCTAGACTCTAGGTCGAAAGATAAACTTTCAAGAGAGATTTTACCTGAATTTATTTTTTCTAGATCTAAAATATCATTTACGATGGCCAATAGATTATCTGCTGAATCGCTGATGATGTTCAGGTATTTCCGCTGTGTCTCATCTAGCTTTGTTTTCGCTAAAATTTTGGTCATACCCAAGAATGCGTTCATAGGGGTTCTGACTTCGTGGCTCATTTGGGCTAAGAACTCAGATTTCGCGATGGTAGATTTTTCGGCAATTTCTTTTGCTTTGAAAGCATTGTTCTCTAATTGATTTCTTTCAATTGCATTTGAAATGCTGTTCGCGAAACTTTGCAACAAAGCAACTTCGTCTTCAGACCAATTTCTGTCATTTTTACAATCGTCATAACCCACAAATCCCCAAAAGAAGTCTTTGTGCATGATAGGTATGATTAATATTGAGCGGATATCTTGAGCTTGCAACAATTCGCGGACCTCTTTGCTCTTTATTTCACTAACAATGGCCTTAAAAGGTTCTTTTTTGTACAAGGTGTCTAAGATATTCCCGAAAATATTGATTGGCACATTTTGCAATTCGGGATTGTCGATTTGAGCTGGCGTATCATTGCCAGTCCATTCAAATCTTTGTGATGTTAAAAAGTCTAATTGTTCAGGATCAAAACTATTTTCAAATATGTAGGTGCGGTCAACTTCAACTGCTTGGCCAATCCAAGGCAAGGATTTGTAAATGGCATTGTAGAAATTTGGATTCGATAACAGCTCATTTGTAGCCAAGGCAATTGCATTTAACATGCCTTGTTTACGCAGCAGAGCTTGTTCGAAATTTCTTCTCATTGTGATGTCACGAGAACTCGCAATAATGTATCCAGTATCTCCTACTTTAAGGTATTTTACAGTTACTTCAACAGGGAAGCTAAAGCCAGTTTTAACATTGATGTTTTCCCCCTCTACAATGATGCTCTCGTTTTTCTTGAGTTCTGAAACGTGTTTTTCCCATACCAATTCGTCGTTGAATAGTTGTTCGAAATCTTGAACAAAATATTCATTTACCCTTTTTGCTTCAATGCCAAGGCGTTTTATTGCCTCTGAATTGAGGTAGAACATTCGCCCGTCTTCTTGTGATACTTGCATGGCATCGTATGAGTTGTCGATAATGAACTGCGATAACGTTAGATTTCTATTGGCTTCAATTAAAGCCATTTCGTTCTTTTTACTCTGGGTAATATTCAGTCCGTAACCAATAACCATAGTTACCTCGTTTTGTGCATTTAAAACGGGGTACATCATGCGCATGTGGTATTCTTTATTTCCGTCAGGTGTTATGACCTCTTCATTCCATGTATGAACGATTTTACTATCGAATGCAGCCTGAAAATGTTTGCGTCTTTCGTCGGCAATTGAAACTGGCTTGTTTCTGTATGCACAATAGTCATAATCCGTTTTTCCAATTATCCATTCTCTTATCTCTTTGTTTTTGATCCCGTAAGGGTTAACAAATAGATAGCGGTGGTCTTTATCGAAGGCTGCAATATCGGCAGGGATTTCATTAAGAATCTCTTCGTAAAATTCTTCTTGCTCTTTAATTTTTATTTGAGCCAATTCATCTTTGGTAACGTCAATGTATACCCACAAATGCCCATCGTAAATATCGTCTTTCCATAGCGGAATATAATCGCGTCGAAAATATCTTCCATCTTTAAGCTTTAATAGTACTTTTTCAACTTTGGTTTTGTTTTCCAATGAACGGTCTATCTCATCTAAAAACTCTTGCTCTTGCTCAAACATTTTAGATGTATCACCTGCGGAGGCCGCGCAATCAAAACCTAACATTTGTTGAGGACTAAGAGGTATCCCGAAAAGTTTGGTGAATGTCTCGTTAACCAAGACTATTTTCCTTTCAGAATTCTCTAAAAGAAGACCTATTTGGATATTGTCAAGGATTAGATTAAGCTGTCTGCTGTTAACCTCTAAGCCTTGTTTTTTATTTGGCGCTTCAGTGGGGATTTGATTTGCTAAGTGCGCCAATTGAACCTCTAATTGCTTAATGGTATTGGCCTGCTTAAGGATCTGATTGTCAGCTTCGGCTAATTTTTGCTTAATAGAGTCGAGATTTTCTTCCTCGGAATTAGGCGTTTTTGTGTGGTTCATAATAAAACGGGTTGCTCTTTTTGAGCGGTTTGAAAAAGAAAAATGAGCTTAAAGCTTTTTGTCTTTAATGATTGATCTCAAGAATTCATCTTTTTTAGCTCTTGATATTTCAATCCTGCTACCGTCTTGCATCACAACCATGCCATCGCCTTCGTTTTTGATGATTTCGCGAATTTTATTCAGATTAACGAAGTGGCTGCGGTGTAATTTGTAAAATGGATGTTTGGCCAAAATGGTTTCATAATAATTCATTTTTTTAGTTGAATTGATTTTGGTTCCATCTTCTAAATATATGTCCGTATATGAGCCAGCGGCTTCCATTCTTAAGATCTGTTGAATGTCAATAAAAATGGTTTTATCTTGTCTATTGACAACTAAAATATTGTCGGAAATTTCATTTTCGTTGCTGTGGTTAGATATGCCACCTTGCTTTTCTAGCTTGTTTAAACATTCTCTGATATCGGTAATGCTTACAGGTTTTTTCAAGAAATCAAATACAGAATGGCGGAAAGCTTTTAGTGCATATTCATCATGGGCACTTACAATTATAATCTTGGCTTTCGATTGATCAGAAATTGCACGGATTAATTCAAATCCACTCAATTCAGGCATCTCAATATCCAAGAATATAATGTCAATCTTTTCTGAATTGATATACTTTAACGCTTCTGTTGCTATGCTAAAGGTGTTTATTATCTCAAGATCATTGCTGAAAAACTCATTACACAAGTGTTCGAAGACTGCTACGTTTTGTGGCTCATCGTCTACAATGATGCATTTGTATTTGTTGTCTGTGCTCATTTTGTTTTTAGTTTGTAAATTTATAAATGCCTAAATAGTAATTGAAATCTATATTTTTTCTCTTGAAAGAATTACAAATTTACAAATTCTAATGAAAAATGTATGTTTTTTTTATTAAATTATACAATAGCGACTAAAAAAGAATACTCACTATGAATCTTTTAAGCTAAATCGATTCATAGTGAGTATGTTATATTGTTTTTGGGATAGGTCTTAACTAACCAGTTTTAGAGAAACCGCCTTTTTAATTAAGCCTGCAGAGTTTTTTACATCCAATTTGCGGCAAAGCTTTCTTTTGTAGTAATACAGTTTGCCTCTTGGCATTTTAAGTTTTTCAACCAAGTCTACTTCAGTCATTTCATCAGAAATGTATTGTAAAAGCGTTAATTCAAATTCACTCAAAGTGCTGGTTTCCATTTTCTTATTGCTTGGCGTTTTTCTAAGCAAGCGCAAAACCAAATTTGAATCAATATAATATTCGTTGTTGAATACTTTATAGATGGCAAACTCCAATTCTTTTTCTTTAAAGTCTTTAATCAAAAAGCCATTTGCATTTGAAGATAAGCAATTGTTTAAATCACTTTCATCGCTGATCGACATCATGATTACTTTGCAATCAGGGTTGCTTGATTTTATTGTATGACAGAATTTGATTCCACCAATATCAGGCAACATGATGTTTAAAAGAACCAAATCAGAATCTTTGTCAGATTTAAGATAGTCAGCCCCAGTTGCATAAATTGAAATGTCACTGTTTTGAGTTGCGGGTAAACTTTGCAGAATAACTTTAATACCTAATGCATAAAAATTATTGTTGCCAATGATTGAAATTTTTGAAATTTTCATTTTCGTGTAATTGTATAATTAACTTATTGTTGTTGCAAATGTGAAAATAAAATCAGACCTATTTTTTTATGTTTTCTTGAAAATGTATTAAATTCTCTCGAAGGGTCCAATATATATTAAATGCCTCCAATAAAAAGCGATATTATGCTAACAAAAGGCATATAAATTCAAACTTATGTACGTTTTTTATGGTTAAATGTTTATTTGAAATGCTTAAAAGTTGTATTTCAAATATCAGTATTACAACAATTTGAATAAAAAATATTAGATGTTTATGGTTTTAAACATGTGTTAATGTTCAATTTTTAAGGTTAATTGTTTATTCAAATAAAAAGTTATAAATAATTATGTTTTGCTTTTTTTATGTTTATTGAGAATTTGTTTTCTCAAATGTTGAAATTCTATTTGTCTAAGTTGGATTTTTGGAAAACAAAAAAGCCATGGTGAATTTTCACAATGGCTCTTTTGCATCAGCGTATGAAATGGACTCTTAGATTACTAAACTAAGAATTGCATTTGTCTTTTAGACGCAGGTTTTCTTGTTAACGTTTCATTTTAAATTTTTTATGACTAAAATATGACAAAGACATACAACAGTTACATCACGGGTCACACCCCGTGTCGTAAACCCTGACCGAAAGGTATAAAAAAAACCCTGAATATTGTTTTCAGGGTTTTCTGACACGGGGTGGCTCAATCAGGGATCGAACCTGAATTTAGGGCTTCGGA
>CANFXY010000043.1 GCA_947451105.1 Bacteroidota bacterium
ATTATTCAATTCATAATACATAGGCAACCTCAACAAAGTATCTGAATAAAAATCCGATTGTGGCAATTCTCCACCTTCATGTTTATTTTTATAAAATGGACTTTTATGCAAACTTAAATAATGAAAAACAGCATGAATTTGGTTTTGCTTTAGTTTGTCAATTAATTGAGTTCTATGTTCAATGTCTTTACATACCAAATAAAACATATGGGCATTATTCGTAGCATATTCAGGCACATTTGGAAGTCTAAAAATTCCCTTTTCTTGCAGGCCTATTAACCCTTCCCAATACTGATTCCAAATAGATTTGCGTCTGTTTTGTATGTCATCTAAAAGCTCCAATTGTGCCCAAAGGAAAGCCGCCACAATTTCAGTTGGCAAAAAAGAAGATCCTACATCCACCCAACCATATTTGTCCACTTCTCCTCTAAAGAAGGCCGAACGGTTGGTACCTTTTTCCCAAATAATTTCAGCGCGTTGAGCAAATTGAGGGTCATTAACAACCAACATCCCACCTTCACCTGAAATGATATTTTTGGTTTCGTGGAAGCTAAAAGCAGCCAAGTGACCAATACCACCTAAGGGTTTTTTGATGCCGTCTTTACCTGTATAAAAACTGTCAATGGCCTGGGCTGCATCTTCTACCACAAAGAGTTTGTAGTTGTTTGCCAAATTCATAATGGCATCCATGTCGCAGGCAATACCTGCATAATGCACAGGCACAATGGCTTTTGTTTTAGGTGAAATTAAGACCTCTAAACCTTGTGCATTTATATTAGGATTTAACTCCATGGAATCTGCAAACACAATTTTTGCGCCACGCAGGACAAAAGCATTAGCGGTACTTACAAAAGTATAAGAAGGCATTATTACCTCATCACCTGGCTGTATATCCAATAGAATAGCTGCCATTTCTAAGGCATCAGTGCAGGAAGTTGTGAGTAGACACTTTTTAAAACCATACTTATTTTCAAAATAATTTTGGCATAATTGGGTATACTTGCCATTGCCAGATATTTTACCAGATGCCACTGCATCGGTTATATAGGCCGTTTCTTTACCTGTTAGGAAGGGTTTATTAAAAGGTGTCATCTAAAATAATTTTTTTAATATAGCGGGAACGCCCAAATACAATCCAGATTGAGTTAAATTATTTATTACTACAGCTCCAGCTCCAATTTGAATATTAGGTTCAATATTTATGTTGTCAATAATTGTTGAACCAATCCCTATTATACAAGATTCTTTAATAAGTACTTTTCCTGCAACATTCACAGCGGGTGCTAAAAAGCAGTGTTTATCAATTTTGCTGTCATGTGCTATAACTGTTGCGGTGTTTAATAATACATTATCTCCTATTTCAACATGTTTGTCTATTGTACAATTTGGCAAAATAAAACTGCCGTCCCCCACACTTGAGGATGAATCTACATAGGCTGATGAATGTATTACTTTTCCAAATGGAATAATATCTTTATAGGTTTCAAAAATATTTTTCCTGACAAGCATATGTTTATAACCAATGCCAATCATAATACAATCAAATTTACCTTGTCTATATGAATCAAGTACATCATTTGTTTTTCCAATAATTGGGACTCCAATTTTTACACTACCTAGTTCTTCAAAGTCATCAAAAAAACCAAGCACCTCATAGTGCATGTCATTAGATGCATGATATGAAATCAATTGTCCCAAATCACCTGAACCCACAATTGCTAGCCTTTTCATAAATTAGTCATCTCTTTAATTGAAAACAAAGGTCTTTGCTTGCTCTCTTTATAAATTCTACCAATATAAATAGCTGCAATACCAATAAAAAAAAGCTGAATACCTAAACTTAAAATGATTCCACTAATTATGGAAGGCCAACCTGCTGCAAAATCAATAATGAAAAGTTTAAAGAACAAAATTATAATGAATGACAAAACACCTAATAAAGACATGAAAATTCCAAGCCTAACAGCTAATTTTAGTGGTAATTCTGAAAAATCAAAAATAGCATCAAAAGCCAATTGCATTTTACGTTTAAAATTGAATTTGCTTTTGCCGGCAAACCTTTTTCTTTGTGAAACTTCAATTTGGGACCTTTTCATTCCCACATGAATAAAAATTCCTTCGATAAACCTATTTTGCTCTCTGTATTGCATAAATTTTTCAGCAAACTTTCGATTAAAAATTCTCATGACGGCCAATCCTTTTGGAATCTCTAAACCAGTAAATTTGTTTAAAGTGCCCCAAAATATTCTCGAATATATTTTGTTAATTGTGCTATCAATTTTTTCTTTCCTTACCCCAAAAACTAAATCATATCCTTTTTCTATTTCTGCGACAAAATTCGGGATTTCATTGGGTGGATCTTGTAAATCAGGGTCCATGTACAATAAATAATCACCAGTCGCATAGTTGATTCCTGCTGAAACTGCAGCTTGTTTACCTTGGTTATATGAAAACTCAATTAACTTAATTCTGTTATCTCTATCTGCAAACGCCTTAATCAATTCTTGCGTTTTATCTTTACTTCCATCGTCAATGAAAACTATTTCCCATTCCATCTCTATGTTATCTAAAACTGGAATTGTTTCAAACAAGTATTGATTGATACAATCTTCTTCAAAATAAACTGGTACAATTAAGGATAACTTTTTCATTTTAAATAATTTGATTTAGTTGTGTTAATGAACTAATTTTATATGAACTGAAGGGATAGTCATTGTTTCTGTCAATTAAATAAGGTTTCATACCCACTTTTAATGCTGGTTCAATATCCAATTTCATTGAATCACCAATATATATAATTTCTTCTGGATTTACATCCAAAACTTCAACTGCCCTTTCATAAAATTTCACATCAGGTTTTCTGATTCTTTCGGTTTCTGAAACAATTAGTTTGCTAAAAATATTTGGAAAATGATTAGAAATTATTGCATCTAAACCTTCATTAAAATTGGAAAGAATTGCCTTCTTTATACTCAAATCCTTTAAGATATCTGTGTCATTAAATTTTTCCCAAGGCAAATAAGAACAAGCTTCGAACAGATCAGTTAACAATTCCTCTTTAGGAAGAATTCCCAGAGAGTACAACCACTCCCTATTGAATTGGCTATAGAACTCTTTGTTGGTTCTGTCAGGAAATAAAATTAGTTCAGAAACAATTTTATGTTTCGCTTTAAGTTCATTAATATCAGTATGAATACCAAATTTTTCAAAAACATCCTTTGCTTTTGTAAACAATTGAGGTTTATGAATTAGTGTATTTGCTGCATCAAAAAGTAGTACCATTAAAATAACTTAAAATTATCCGTATTATTTCCTTTTAAATCCTCACTTTCATTATAAATCACATCAGTAAGAATTCGATATGCCACACCTTTTGTAATCAAAGGTATTTGAGGATCTTTCTCCCACAAAAGCTCTTCAATGGTATATTGTACATCTTTAAATCCAAAGCTAGATCGGATGGAGTTTGTACCTGAAATTCTGCAGTTAATTTCAAAAGGCACCACATCGCCATATTCATTTACAATCGATTGAATATTAAAAGCGCCTTTTAGGCCAAGGTTATTTTCGCACATGGCTTGTCCGATTTTCAAAATTTGATTGTCATAGTCATCTATAACCTTGCAATATGTCGTTGCACCGTTTTCAAGACTTCTCTCCATTGTTATTATGCCATGAATATTTCCGTCTTTATATCTTCTGTAAACAGCAGAGGTGATTTCAATGCCAGTATGCATTTCTTGCACCATATATTCTTCATCAGATAGGCTTGAAAAACTATCTTTATTAAATAACAATCCTTTTGAACCTCTTCCCTTTCTTGGCTTTGCCAATGCTTTGCCATATTGACCTTTGTATATTGAAGGCAAACAACTTTCTGCAAATGGAATATTTGCTGTCTTATGATTCAAATAGGTAAGGTATTTATCTAAATAAATTTCAGTGGCATTTAATTCAGAGCCTGCAATTAAGCAATTAATCTCGTTCTTGTTTAATGCTAAATAATAGGATTCAAAATCTGTTGAAGATATAATCAAATCAATTTTTTCCTTTTCAACAATTTCCTTAATTGTGTCAATATAGGAAGACTCGAAACCAAATGGTACTTTGTAAAAAGCATTTACCAAATGGTTGCCTGCAGAAAAATCTGAAATATTTGTTCCAATAATTCTTATTGGATACGAGGTACCTAATATATTCCTTATTATACCTTGGCCGACATTGCCGCCTATACCCGTAACTAAAATTGTTTTTGCTTCCAATTAATGTATTCTATAATTCCTAATTCTAAATCTTTCTCTGAAGTAATTTCTAAAAATTCTCTGCTTGATTTATTATCAAATGCTAGAGAAAAGCTATTGTCAGATTCTATAAATTTTACTTTTGAACCCAATTCTTTGGCAATAATATTAGCCAACTCTTTATTGCTAACTTCCTTTAAAGATGTGCCTAAAAACACTCCTTCGTATTGATTCACAATCATTTTATCGATGTAGGATACAGCATCTGAAACATGAAAGTAGTTTTGTTGTCTTTCGCCATTTCCCCATACTTCAATAACGCCATTTTCAATCGCTTGGTTTACGTAGTTCGGAATAATGGTGTTTTCTTTCATATTTTCACCATACAAAGAACTGAATCTCAAAATCCCATATCCTTTTGTTTTCTTGACTATTTGTTCTCCCCAAAGTTTTGAAATAGCATATTCAGATAAAGGCGAAATTGAAGAATGTTCATTTACGGTCTTTTCCTGATTGCCATACACAGAAATACTTGAAATAAATAAAAAATAGGCATCAGGAAATTGTTTTATTAATTCATCTGTAAAAGACACATTTGACTCATAGAGTTCTTTAGTCTCTATATGATTATTACCAGAAGATACGGCAGCATGACACAATATAACTACATCGGGTTTTTCAACTACCTGGTTTAATTCACTTGATATAAACTCCTTGATCTGAAAACCAGAATTACTTTTAGTTCTACTTATTCCTGTAATATCATGTTGTGCTTGGAAAGCTTTTATAATATTACTTCCAAGAAATCCTTTATGACCTGTTAAAATAATTTTCATTAATAATCTAATTTTAGATTTTAAAGAATTGAATTAGTAAATATCTTAATTAAAACCATAACCTATTATTTCGAAGTTCTTAATTAATGTAGTTTATAGTTAATTTTACTATTGTTTACAAGGAACCTTAAACTTCAAAACATAAACTGTGTCCTTATTATTTAATGGTATAAAATTGTTTGTGATTTCAACTTCGTTAAAATTTAATCTGTAAAAATCAACAACAGCGTCTTGATTTCTTTTAGGAAATAAACTGTTTTCAATGTTTTCAAAATACCACGTTATCTCTTTATTACATAAAGAATATAATCCATTAGTTTTATAACCAGCATAATCATTTAATTTTTTTTTATTAAAGGGAGTTTCTTGGAACCACCCAAGAAAATAGGCGTTCTTATAATTAGTTGGCAAATCAAATACATTCATATTTTCAACACCAACCCAAGTTACATATAGTTGTGTTTGATTTTTAGATATATGCTCCTTAATAGTCTTTGATTTTGAAACAATGTTAATGCTATTATTGATGGTCAATATTGAACTTATTTGTGTGAAAACCAAAAATGAAAACATTGCTATGGAGATGTATAATTCAATTCCCTTGAAGGTTTTAATTTTAAATTGATTGTCATAAAATAAAAAACCTAATGAGAATAAATAAAAAACCAAAATAATTGACCAAACTATTCTTGGTTTATAAAAATTACCTCTTATAAATACACCTAAAATCCAAAGTGAGAGAAAAATATATATCACAAATAACATCAAAACAACTATTGACTTGAAATCTTTTCTGTGCAATAAAACTAAAATAAAAAAAAGTAATAAAAAAAAAACCCCTGTTTTGACAAATGAATTAAAAAACTTTTTTATATTCTCAGCAAAGCTAACATACAGGTAATCTATATTCCTAAAATTATTGATTTCACTTGTGTTCTCTCTAATAAAATTTAAAGTCTCTTTGCTATACTTTGGAATCCCCAAGTCAAAATAAAACATAGAGACCATGTCATAATCGGCCAACTTCCATCCTTTTTGATTCAGGACATGTTTCACATTGTTATATGTAAAAACAGGATTGTCATAAGAAGTGATTTTTGATTGTAATGCATTAACATCTCTATAGTTGCTCCATTCTGAATCTTGACTGTAAGAAATATTATTGATTACTGAAAGTAAAAACGAAATGCCTATTACAACTGTAAAATATTTAACAGATAATAAAATTTTCCATTTAAATTTAAATACTAATAATACAAACAATGGTGCAATTACAATCAAGTTCATTACTAACGCTTCAAACCTAATAGAAGAGCCTATTATAATAAGCAATCCTCCACATAAGTATTCATACTTATTTTTGCTTTGGTTCAATAAAATTAATATGAAACCTGCTAATACTGCTATTGAAGCTACTTTTGTAAACTGTAATAAAGATAAAGCCGGCAACATGAGCAATAGAATGGCGATGTGAACTACAATTTTCACCATAATATTTGTACTCAGTTTTTGAACTTTATATTGGATTCCTAAATACCCAATAAAAAATGAAAATATCAAATACCAAGCATACCAATTTATGTTAGAAAATAAATTGTATAGCGTTTTTAAAACATGGCCTATCCAAATATTTGTAAATATAAGTCGTTCTGAGGGGCTTCCTGTATAAGAACCTGCAACAATAACATTCATTGCAGCGTCGTCACTTGTTTCAAATTTTATTTTAAAAAACAATAAAAATAAGCAAACTTCAATTAATGATATAAAAAACAATACCGTTAATTGATTATAACGTCCTAATAATTTAATGAGCTTATTTATCAAATTTTTAATCTCCATTACTTTAATTTGACAAACAACATTATGTTCTTTAACAACCTATAACTTCCTGAATTCTGTATCAATTTAAGCCTATCTAAGAGCAGATTATTAACTATGAATACCTTCATTTCGTCATTAAACGAGGCGGAGATAAATACTTTTTCCACCAGATTAAAGTCGTTTAATTCTAAAACATCATTTACGATTCTGTGCAGGGAGTTTTGGTATTGATGTATAATTTGTGCCTTCAATTCTATGTTTTCTGTACGGTTATAAGACAGCACTATTTGCTCCGTTGCTACAATAAATTGCTGCACTTTGTGTTGCATTTGTTCTATAGCAACTTGCTTGGGGGTTTGTAATTTTCCTGTTTTCTTAAGCTCAGCTTGGTAATTTCTAAGACTTAACCAACTCAATAAACTATAACGTCCTTCATGGTATGAGAACTTGAGACCTTTAAAACCATCTCTGTAATACTCCTGTGTTATTAATGCCAGAAAAAATGATTTAATGGTTTGAGAAATCAGCTTTATCCATGAAAAACGCTTGCCTTCCAAAAACAATACCTTGCCTTCTCCTTGTGCATAACGGGTATGCTTGTCCTTAAGCTGTGCCCAAGAGTTACACCAGAAGTGTTCGTCGTAGTTATTGCCTGTAAATTTAATTTCAGCAATACCATACCCTGGCTTAGCGGTAATTCCCGTGTGCACTTCATCTGAAATATTAACACCAGGACGGTAAAATAACAATCTTCCTCTTATTGCATTTTTGTATGGACCACCCTTTAGCTTTTTGCCATTAAAATAGTACCACAAATAGGCTCTAACCAATGACTTAAAAGGTTCTGGGTTTTGGATATATTTCCTTATATCTTCAGCAAGTTCTGGTCTAATACGTTCATCAGGATCAATGAGTATAAACCAATCATGCTTTAATTTTGGTATATATTTATGATGGTGTTCATCAAAATATTTTACATATTTATCTTCATAAAAATAGTTGCTTGCATAGTTTTTTGCTAACTCTTCTGTAGCATCTTTAGATTGTAGGTTAACTACCACTATCTCATCACAAAACTGCAAAGATTTAAGGCAATCTTCCAACAAATGTCCTTCGTTAAATGAAGCCACTAAAGCGGAAACAGGCAATTTTTCAGACATTCTTTAATTAAAAAAACGGTATTTAACTTTCTTATAAATTCCTCTACCTAGAGTAAACAGAAACAAATTATTACAGTAATGCCCGGTTTTTTTAAGCGGGTTTTTCAAAAGCGAATTGATTTCTTTGAATTTTTCTACGCTTAACACATCCACATGGTGCAATAAGTATTTTTGAACCCTATGCAGGAGCAGAGTTTCTTTTTCTGTATTTGAAACACTTAACAATGGCGCTAAATAAACAGCCCAAACAGATTGAACCATGGCCATACTGTCTCCATTTGTTACTTGATTTGGATGCAGTCGGTAGTAAAACAAATCTTCACCTATTCCATACATAACACAATGATGGTCTGCCAAACGCAACCACATTTGATAATCTTCAGCGTTCTGTATTCTTAAGTCTTCCATAAAACCTCCAATTTCATCTACACATTTTTTTTTAACCATTACAGATAAATTCGGCAAGCTTATACCTGAAAGTAGATATTGAAATTGTTTGTTTATTTCTCTTAGTCCTGTAGGTTCTTGGTGGATATGAATAACATTTTGAATGGTGTCCATAAAACTTATTCCATTGGCGTAAACCAGGTCTACTTGAGGATACTCTTCAAAAACATGAATTTGCTTTTCTAATTTTTTTGGGTGCCATAGGTCATCCGCATCTATAAAAGCCAAATGTGTTCCCTTGGCTTTACTTATGGCGTAATTTCTGGCTTTACCTTGCCTGCCATTGGTTTGATACCAATACTGAATTCTTGAATCCTTAATGACATATTCTTTAATAATGTCTGCAGTTTGATCTGTTGAACCATCGTCTACAATGATTAATTCCCAATGCGTGTAAGTTTGCGCTTGTACCGATTCAATAGTTTCAGCGACAAATTTTTCTGCATTGTAGGCAGGCACTATTACAGAAACTAGGGGAGTGCTCATACTTTTTGTAGTAATTTAATAATTTGTTTCCTAATAGCCTTTTCAATAATAGGATATTGTCTGAATTTCCAATACCTATTAACCCATATATTGGCTTTGTTTTTTGGGTCTATATCACCATTTAACTTAACGCCTTTATATACGCCTTCTTTATAGCTGCTTGGCTCATAATACTTAAATGTTATTCCGCTTGCAGCATAGTAATAACCGAAAATATAAGTTCCTAATTTATCTTTTGGTACCAAAGAATCGTCTAATAACAAAGAAATTAATTCTTGATGTGTTTGTGGTCTGTATACCACATCGAATGTTTCATACATTGAATGTCCTGCCATAATAGAGCACTTGTTCCAATACGTTGCTTCTATGCCCATGGTAGAGCCAAAACCTATAACTTTATGAGCATTGTCCAATAAATGATAAGAATCCAACAAAGCATCAGGCATAATGATGCTTAAATTTGGAGATTTGAATGCCACAATTTGGGCATAGTTTACTGGATCAGCACTAGCTAAATTGGGGTGTAATCTCAGATAAAAATGATACTCAGGATGCGCAAGCATGTCCGAAACAATTTTTAAAATCCCTTCATTTTGATTTTTATACAAGGGATTGTTCCATTCAGGTCCAACTGCAGCAAACTCAAATTCAGAGGAATTAAATATTACAATATTCTTTTTATTGGGATCAAATCCCTCCGGCAAAGAACCTTTTTCTTGCTGGTCTGTAAATGATTTCCAAGATAAAATGTTACCCTTTCTTCTGTTTTCAAAGAAATAGGCTGCTTTTTCTATTTTAAATTCCTCGTCAGTATTTTCCTCCCAAAACTTTTTAATTTTAATTGCCATTTTTGCCAAATCATGTGGCAAGTGGTTTTCGTATAATTCATATTGCTTGAAAGTACTACCTCTTTCATGTATCACAACTTTTATCCCAAGGTGCAATGCTGCTTTAAATGCTGCTTTAGCATGCATTAACCTTCCGTTAAATACATACAAAACATCCACTTTGTGTTTTTGTAATTGATTTAGTATTGAATGATACATTTCTATAGTAGAAAGCATCATCAAATTGATTTTTTCTCTGTGTTCAGAGATTATGGGATTTGGATTACTAAGCAAACTAATTAAAGATGAAGCAACCGCATAACCAACATCAAAATTCTGATATTTAATTTCTTTAAGTTCTTCTATAGTATTAGCATTCCACTTAAATTGTTGAATGGCGGTTCTATCCGAATCACTTAGTAACTCTAGGGGAATGGATGGTATAGTTTGAGAAAGTAAAGCCAAGCCATTATTTCTTTTTGCCATACATTGAATACATCTCGAAAAAGCTTTCTCGGGATTTGCGTCACACAGGGGTAATGAAGAAGCACAATACAATTGGATTACCTCATCCCCTTGGTCTATATGGCGTTGAATAATTTCCATCTCCGTTTCATAATGAGATTCCCAAAGGATATGAGAAGAAAAAAGCAGGATTTTAGCCATTGATATTTGAATTCAGTAGGGTATAACCGCTGAATTTGATGGAATTTTTATTGCGTTTAATTTTTAACGGGGTGGTTAAATTATCCAACACATCGTAAGGATTTTCGTTTTGACTGCTTCCTAACCAATAATACAATTCATAAATTCCCTCATTGAGCTGTAATGAAGTTAGATTCATTTCAAAGTTAAACGTAGCTTGGTTTTGACAAAAAGATGAAATGTCATGTTTAACAGTTGAACTTACTATTTCTCGTGAAATACTGGAACGCAAAGCCATCATAAAATAAGCCTCTTTTACTGGGCTACTTTTCACGCATTTCACATTTATTTTGATAGATTCTTCTACTTCAAATTCTGTTTGAACAACATTATCCATATTGTGCAATTTCACATCCACAATTCTCAATTCTCCTGAACCTCTTCTGAGGGTAGTATCTTGAAGCGTTTTACTATCCTTCAAATTCACATTAAGGGTATGGTTAATGTATTCATTAATCATTTCTTCTGTGGACCCAATTTTATAAACTTGGCCATGTTTCAATATCACCACTCTATCGCATAAATCTGCAATTGCGCCCATGTTATGACTCACAAAAAGCACGGTGCGGCCACCAGTAGCGACATCTTTCATTTTACCTAAGCACTTTTTCTGAAACTCAGCATCACCTACTGCAAGCACTTCATCAATTACCAATATTTCGGGTTCTAAATGCGCCGCCACCGCAAATGCTAGGCGAACATACATTCCAGAAGAGTAGCGTTTTACAGGCGTGTCAATATAGCGTTCTACGCCAGAAAAGGCAACAATTTCATCAAACTTATCTTTGATTTCTTTTTTGTTCATGCCAAGAATAGCACCATTCAAAAAGATATTTTCCCTCCCTGTTAATTCAGGATGAAACCCTGTACCTACCTCTAACAAACTCGCCATTCTTCCTTCGATGGTGATTTGGCCAGTAGTGGGCGTAGTTACTCTAGATAAGATTTTCAATAAAGTAGATTTACCGGCACCGTTTAATCCAATAATCCCTAATACCTCTCCTTGTTTTACCTCAAAATCAACTCCTTTCAAAGCCCATACATATTCAGAGTTACCTACTACTGTTCTGTCGTTGGCTTCGCCTAATTTTAAGTATGGATCTTCTTTCCCTTTCAATTTATTCCACCAACGGTTTATATCTGCAGCAACCGTTTTGGTAGACACCACACCTAATTTATATTGTTTAGAGATATTCTCTATTTTAATGACTGTTTTACTCATTCTTATGTTTTAAATGGCACACCATCCTCCGTCTACTATCAAATTATGTCCTGTAATATATTTTGCTTTATCCGATAAAAGAAAGGCAACAGACGGCGCTATGTCTTCAGGATTCCCCATTCTTCCCATTGGCACTTTCTTGTTGTAATTGGCAACAAAAATGGGGTTTTGATGGTCAAAAATACCTCCGGGGCTAACTGTATTTACTCTAATTCCTTTTTTGCCATAATAAGAAGCTAAAAATCTGGTAAAATTAATTATGCCCCCTTTAATTGCAGAATAAGCTGCTGCAGAAGTCATGGCTGTGCCCTCATAAACACTAAAATCATTACCAACAACGCCATAAATAGAAGCAATGTTTACGATATTTCCACTTTTTTGAAGGTCCATCTTTTTTAAAACTTCTTGACAAAAAACGAAATAACTATTCATTTGCATATCGACATTTTGTGCCCAGGATTCTGGTTTAATATCTTCAAACTTGGCACCCCAATCTTCTGTTCTTGGATAAGCATTGTTTACAAGTCCGTCAATTCTTCCATAATATTGAAATATTTCTTCTACTGCTCGACTTATATCCTCTGCCTTGGTTATATCTACTTGATAATTTCCAATAGATAAATCAGTTGAAATACTAATATCTGCATTTATTGTAATAGCACCTTCTTGCTTAAGTTCATTTATAAAAACCTTACCTAATAAACCAGAACCTCCGGTAACGATGATTACTTTGTCTTTTAATATCATTATTTAATCATTTAACACCAATTTTAATACTTCTATTCCTGTTTGTACATCATTTTCATAAATTGCATTTTCTCTTAAACCTTTTATGAAATAACTCATTTGCTTGTCATATAAAGTACCGATTTGAGATGATTCATCAACAATCATTTTATTGGATATTTCTTCCATAAGTGTATATGCAATCAGATTGCCATTTAAAATAAAATCTGGACCAACAATTTCTAATTCTCTCTTGTTTTGTTTTCTGAAATAATTCAATGTTACAGAGGCTACAAAATTTGGATATATCAATTGATAATTCGCATAATCTATCGCACTAATATTTAAATGAGAATTGCTTCTAAGGGTTGATTTAACTTGTATAGGTTTTCCAAACATCCAATATAAATAATCCATCTCGTGAATTAAATCTAAATGCACACCTCCACCCATTTCTTCATTTGCACTATAGCTATTTCTATAATCAGAATCAGCTCTCCAATTGGGTAAATAAGATCCACAATATACATTTACTTCATCTACTTGACTCTTAACACTATTCATCATATCCTTTAAATAACTAATGACTGGATGAAAACGAAGCACACAAGCAACATAAGTAGGTATTTGATAACTTTTTACCTTTTCGATAATCTCATCTACTTGTAATAATTTATGCAATAAAGGTTTTTCTATAAATAAAGGCTTTTTAAATTCTAATGCTTTTATAATAGTATCACCATGTAAATTTGTTGGATTAGAGATTAATATAAAATCTGCTTCTATTGCCTTATCCCAATTAAATACATTGATTACATTCTCATGGCTTTCAGCGTTATTAGTGGACCTTAATGCATAAATTATAACATTGGGTTCTATTTTTCTAATAGCTGATATATGTTTTTGGGCAATTGAGCCTAATCCAATTAAAAAAACTTTCATGGTTGTATCAGATCAAAATCTAATCGATTGTTGCTTATCAACCATTCCATAAACAAAAAATCTATAGGTTCATCTAAGTCAAAACACTGATGCTCAATCAATTTTATAAGAGACTTAGGAGTAATTGCAGTCGTATAATTATCTTTAAAAAACTGTTTCTTATACACATAAAAAGACGCATTCATGTCATATACTTTAGGTGCAGATTGTCTAGTTAAAAATCCACTATTTGGCTTAGATAGACCATAAAAACCATCTTCTTTTTCTTCCACCATATTAAAATATGGATTTCTATGGGCTTTTGATACCGAAAACAAATTAATAGCTTCTGTATTATTTTCAATAAGATTTAAAGCTGTTGTCACATCTTCTAATGTTCTTAGAGGTGCCGTAATATCTAAATCAATAAGGTAATCAAATTGGGATTGATATTTAAGTTCTGAATCTGTTAAAAGATCTTTTAGAACTCCAATTTTTCCTGCTGTATCAGTTGCCAAATGATCCGGCCTTATATAAGTTGAATTTAAGCCATAAGAAGCAGCTATTTCCTTAATTTCAGTACTGTCTGTTGATAGTTCAATTATTACATGACCATCAATTTTTTTGGAAAGTACATTTGCAAAAGCAATACTATATGCTATAAGTGGTTTACCATTTATTAATTTAATATTCTTTCCAGGTATTCCTTTTGAACCACCCCTAGCACACAATGAAATTAAGTAATTTTTCAAAATTTTATATGTTTAATATCTTCTTGTGCTTTCTGATATTCTTCGTGTTTTCCAATATCTAACCAATAACCTCTGTGTGGATAGGAAACAACTTTTTTCCCTTGACTTATTATACGCTCCATTAAATCTGTGGCATTAAAAAATTGGTTAAGAGGAATTACTTCTAAAACTTCTTTTTTCATTAAATAAATTCCGCCATTGGAAAAATAAGTATATGTCGGTTTCTCTTTAAAACTAAGAACTTCTTCATTTTTTGTTTCTAAGACAGCATAGGGAATAGTAACTGTATAGGGAATGGTAACAACAGAAAAATCTGCTTCGGAATTTATAAAATGTAAATAAAAATCCTCGTAATCTAAATTGGTTAATAAGTCAGAATTAGTTAATAATATCGTATTGTGTTTTAATCCCTGCGCCTGTCTTGCAGCGCCAACAGTTCCCAATGGTTGCTCCTCTTCTATATAATGAATATTAACTCCTTGTACTTCTCCGTGTTTAAAGTAATCTTTTATTTGATTACCTAAATACTTTATGGTTATCCAAAAATCATCAACCCCAAAACCAATAAGCCTATTTAGATTATGTTCTATAATTGGCATGTCTCCCACTTTTAATAGGGGTTTTGGTGTCGTATCTGTTAATGGCTTTAATCTTTCTCCTCGTCCGCCAGCCATAACAATAGCATCTACTGGTAAATAAGATTTTATCAATCTAAAATTGATAATATTCACGATTTTATTATCCTGATCAATTACAGGAATAATCTTGTAATTATTCTTTCTATATTCAATTATATCAGCAAGATTGTATTCATTTTTAACAATACACTTAGGATTTCCTTGAATAAATTCTGTTACTTTTTGCTCTATAGATTTGCCTTTAATAAGTCCACGTCTTATGTCTCCATCTGTAAGTGAGCCGAGCAAAACATTCTTTTCTTTAACAACAAATAAAATAGCGTCGGCACCTAAACTATCTAACATAGGCAACGCTTCTATAACTTTGGCATTTTCAGATATTAAATGCTTAGAAAAAGGATGTTGATTATTCATTTAATAATAATTCTTTTACAATAATTTTGGCAGCTCCTCCTTTGAAATAAATGTTATCTTTAATAAATGGCTTGCCAAAGTATTGGGTTATTTTTTCTATAATTTCTTCTCTTTTAAAAGGAATGTGTATCACATTTTCTCCAGCAATTCTTCCTTTTTGTCTATCACCAATATTTAAGACATATTTTTGAAAACTAGCACCTTCTGTAATGCCACTTGAAGTATTGCCTAACATTAAACCTACATGTTTCATTGCTGTAAAATAAGATTCTGTACCAAAATTTTCAATTAAATAAATTTGTGTAGGAAATTTCTCTTTTAATTTTTGAAACATTGTTCTGTATACATTACCAAATGTATCTGCGTTCGGCATAGTTACAATTAATTGGTATTGATTTGCCAAATGTTGTAAAGCTGATTCAGATTCATTTGCAAATAAGATGTTGTCATCAAAAGCAACCGTTTCGGGATGTATGGTAATTAAAATACTAGGTTTAGCTAAGTCTATTTGCCATTTTTGATAAAAGTCACTTATACTGAGCATTGGTATTTGCGATAAGTTGTCTAATCCTAAAGCACCCACAACAAAACACCTTGCTTGCAGACCCACTATTTCGTTTACTCTTTCCTTAAATGCTGACAATGAAACAAAATGCAATGAAGAAGAAAGTGTAATAAAATGCCTGTAGATGTTGTCAATTGCTCCTAGTGTAGTTTCTCCACCATGAAGATGAGCAAAAGGCAATACAAAAGGAATACCCGCTGCCACTGCGGCTGCCATTTCAAAGCGATCTCCTAATACAATTATCCAATCATATTTTTTGCCGTTTTTAGCCCAAAACATTGAAAAATGTTCAACTGTCTTTGCGTAACATAAAGCAATATCCTCTGGATTATCGAACTCGTAAGGTATTTCGATTTGGTGCTGAACCTTAAAACCATCTTTTAATATTTCATTAATAGTGTATCCATGTTTTGCAGAAAGGTGTGTACCAAAGGCTAATATTTCAAATTCTATTTCATCTGTTAATCTTAACTCTTTCAACAAAGGAAGATAAATACCATAATCAGCTCTAGAACTTGTTAAAACAAGAATATTTTTCAATTTAAATCCTCCCACATTAATTTAGATTCTTCTGCTAAGTCTCGTTTTAATTCTTTACCTATTACTTTTTCAATATCCATAGGTGATAACCCATCACCTGGTCTTTTCATTATCAAATCTTCTGAACTCAAGCGATATCCAGCTTTTAAATCTTGCTTAACGTGAATTGATTTACGCGCAATTTTAATATTTGGTTTTTCACTTTCACTTGCTTCTTTTAAGCCGCTTCCAGATATCGCTTGTTCAATATTCCTGATGGCTTTTACCATTGCTTTTAATTCATCAGGTTCCAAAGAGGCAACATGGTCTGGACCTGGCAAGGTTCTATCCAAAGTAAAATGTTTTTCTATTACCTGAGCCCCTAAAGCCACTGCAGCTATAGGTACTTCAATACCCAAAGTGTGGTCGCTGTATCCCACTTTTACCCCCAATTCTTTAGCAATATTTTGCATTGCCAATAAATTTACATCTTGCATGGGTGTAGGATACTCGGTATTGCAATGTAAAACAGTTATTCTATTCAGGTTAATGCCTTGTTCTTGAATTACATTTATTGCTTCTTTTATTTCAGCAATGTCTGCCATACCAGTAGATAAAATAATATCTTTCCCTTTTTTTGCTATGTGCTGCAAATAAGGTTTATTGGTAATTTCACCCGATGGAATTTTATAAAAAGGAGGATTCAATGAGTCTAAAAAATCGATACTTGGAAAATCAAAACCAGTTGACAAAAATTGAATTTTATACTGCTCGCATTTTTGCTTTAGGATTACAAAATCTTCAAAACTCAATTCAAGCTTTTTTACCATTTCAAATTGTGATTCTGATTCTCCTGTGTTGTTAATCTGATAGTCTGCTTTTGAAGCTTGTTTAGATATATTTAGCTCTGTAATAAAGGTTTGAAATTTTACAATGTCAGCGCCGGCATCAGCTGCCTTTTCAATCAATTCAATAGCTTTGTTGATGTCTCCGTTATGGTTAACGCCGGCTTCTGCTATTATCAAAACTTTTCTACTCATTTTAATAATGGTTTGGCTGGAATTCCAACCCAAGTTTGATGATCTACTATGGGTTTATTTACCATACTTGATGCGCCAATTTTATTATAACTTCCTATTGAAACACCTTGCAATATTGTACAATTTGTGCCCAATAAATTCGAATCACCAATTGTGACGCTGCCACTTATATTACTTCCTGGATTGATCACATTATAATCTCCAATTTGTGTATCATGTCCTATAGTTGTAGATAGATTAATGATATTAAAATTGCCAATCACAATATCTACGGTTAAGATACAATTAGGCGTGATAATATTTCCAAAACCTATTTTTAAAGTGCTAAGATCAGCTAAAACTCCAGGATATATTAGATTCGGAAAGTTATATTCTTTGAATTTTAAATGAATTTTATTAATCAAATCTGGATTTCCAATTCCATTGAATAAAACAACTTTATCACTTGGCTTTATGGTCTCCAAAAATGCTGATTCTTCAATTAAATATTCAGATTTTAAAGAAATATTATTATCAATAAATCCACCAAATTTATATTCATTTCCCAATGTTTTTTGAGCGTAAAAAAGGACTTCTTTAGAAAATCCTCCTGAACCTATGATATAATAACTTATTGACATTATGCTCTTACACTACTTGAAATATTAACCAGTCTTTCTGCTAAAAAAGAGGTGTTTTTCAAATCACCACAAATTGCATCTTTATACATTGGCAACAAATGGGTTGGTGTCCATGTTGGTCTTGTCATCACACCGTTCTCGTTGGTTTCCGCTAAAAATAAATCCCTCTGTTCTTTATCTTTCAGTTGAATGGTATGCAACCAATAATTTGATTTTGAATTTATGGGTTCTGACTTATACACTATCCCTTCAATTTTTTCAAAAAAGTCGCTATACATTAAAGCCAATTCTCTTTTGTTATCTATAAAAGCATTCAACTGCTCCAATTGAGCACAAGCCAATGCTGCATTTATATTTGGCATTCTGTAATTATAACCTACCATGTCGTGGTTAAACTCCCAGACATGGGGTAGTTTTGCTTGTGTACTTAGATGTTTGGCCAATTTTGCGAATGATTCGTCATTTGTTACAATAGCCCCTCCACCTCCACAGGTAATGGTTTTATTGCCATTGAAACTGAACACGCCAGCAAGTCCAAATGTGCCTGTGTGTTTGTTTTTATATTGACTTCCTATTGATTCTGCTGCATCTTCAATAAGTGGAATTTGGTATTCTTCGCAAATGGATTCTAATCCATCTACCACACACGGATGTCCAAAAGTATGCATCGGCACTACAGCTGATATCCTTTTTTGAGAACCAATATGAATACACTCTATTTTTCCTGACTCATTATTAATTTTTTGCACTGTTTCAGTCAATAACCATTCCTTTAAAGCAATAGGGCATAAACCCATAGTTTGCAAGTCGACATCTATAAAAATAGGGGCAGCACCTAAATAACTAATTGCATTGGTAGTTGCAATAAAAGACAAAGACTGGGTTATAACTAAATCATTATTTTGAACCCCTGCACATTTTAATGCCAAATGTAAAGCTGAAGTTCCATTGACTATAGCTACAGCGTATTTTGCTCCTGTTATTGACGCAATTTCTTGTTCGAATTTATTTACATACTCACCAACTGATGAGACAAAAGTACTTTCTATTGTCTCTAAAACATACTTTTTCTCATTTCCAATAAACTTTGGCTCATGCAAAGGAATGAAGCCTTTATTTGGATAAATAGACTTTATAAATTCGATGGTAGACTTAAAACTCAAAATCTTTAGATATTATAAATATTTGACTTGTATTTATTCAAGTTAGAATCCATTCTAAACCAATCTATAGTTTCTTTTAAACCTTGTTCTAATGTAAATTCTTGTTTCCAATTGGTCGTATTTTTTAATTTTTCATTCGAACCAAATAGTCGAAAGACCTCACTTTTTTCAGGCCTCAACCTTATTTCGTCACTAATGATTTTTGCATTAGGATTGATATTATTTATAAGGTGCTGCGTCAAATCGCCAACACTTATTTCAGACTGAGTAGCTATATTAACCTCATGGCCTATTAGTTGATTACTCAAAGCTATTTCTATAAAACCATTGACAGTGTCTTTTACATATAACAAGTCTCTTGTTGGGGTAGTATCGCCTAATTTTATCTCTTCTTTGCCATTTAATAATTGGGTAATAATCGTTGGTATAACTGCTCTTGCCGATTGTCTTGGACCAAAGGTATTAAATGGCCTTACAATAGTTAAAGGCAAGTCAAAACTTCTGTAAAAAGAATCAGCTATACAGTCTGCACCAATTTTGGAAGCAGAATAGGGAGATTGCGGTTGCTTTGGATGCAACTCGGTAATCGGCACAAATTGAGCGGTTCCATATACTTCTGATGTAGAAGTAACTAAAACTCTTTCTGTTCCCAAATCTCTGGCCGCTTGAATCACATTTAAGGTTCCTTTTACATTGGTATCAATGTATGCATCTGGCGAATGATAGCTAAATGGAATAGCTATTAATGCAGCCAAATGAAAAACCACATCAATATCTTTCATAGCAGTTCTTACGCCATTAGGATCTCTAATGTCTCCTGAAAAAATTTCAATTTTAGAAAGCTGTTCTTCCGATAATGTATCTAACCACCCCCAAGAATTAAAAGAATTATAATAAACAAATGCCCTTACTTGACAACCTTCTTTTATCAATCTTTCAACCAAGTGACTACCTATAAAGCCATCTGCACCTGTTACCAATATTTTTTTATTAATTAAACTCATATTTACTAAAAATTGAAGACTGTATTTCTTCCAATCTTGAAGAACAAGCCATTGATTTTATTTTAACTAATGCTCTGATTTATCATCCTTACACACAGTCTATGATTTATGCTTTCATTTCAACATAAAAACATCTAACCTACAC
>CANFXY010000044.1 GCA_947451105.1 Bacteroidota bacterium
CTTTATTCTTAAGTTTGCATCTGAAATATTAATGTAAATATGGCTGTAGCAATCAAAATGCCCAAAATGAGTGATACCATGACCGAAGGTGTGGTTAGAAAGTGGAACTTCAAATTGGGTGATACCGTTAAAAGCGGTGATATACTTGCAGAAGTGGAAACCGATAAGGCGACCATGGATCTTGAAAATTATGAAAAAGGCACCATTCTTCATTTTGCAATAAACGAAGGTGACGCAGTTCCAGTTGATGGAATTATTGCCATAGTTGGTAAAGCAGGAGAAGATTTTTCATCACTACTTAATGGCGCAGCGCCTGTTCCTCAAGCGAGCGAGAGCATAACTGAAACCCCTGTTGCTGCAAAAGTTGAAACAGCGCCTGCTGCTCCAGTTGCGGCTGCTACTACTGCAAGCAACGATGGCCGCATCATTGCTTCTCCATTGGCTAAGAAATTGGCTTCTGAAAAAGGCATTGACATTGCTGCTGTTGCTGGCTCTGGCGAAAATGGCCGCGTGGTAAAAAGCGATATTGAAAACTTCAAAGCAACAAGTTCAACTGCTGCAGCATCTAACAATTCTTATGTTGCAGGTGTTGAAAGTTTTGAAGAAATAAACGTTTCTCAAATGCGTAAAGTAATTGCTGGCCGTTTGGCTGAAAGCAAATTTACTGCACCACACTTCTACCTAACCATGGAAATTAACATGGACAAAGCTTTGGCTGCCCGTGTTGCCATGAATGCTTCAGGTGAAGTAAAAGTTTCTGTTAACGACATGATCGTTAAAGCTTCAGCCCTTGCCTTGCGCAAACACCCTTGGGTAAATGCAAGCTGGTTGGGTACCAAAATTCGTTTTAACCACCACATTCACATTGGTGTGGCTATGGCCGTGGAAGATGGACTATTGGTTCCGGTAGTTCGTTTTGCAGATCAAAAATCATTGTCTAACATTAGCTCAGAGGTGAAGGTATTCAACTCGAAAGCAAAAGATAAAAAATTACAACCTGCTGATTGGGCTGGTAACACCTTTACCATTTCCAATTTGGGTATGTTTGGCATAGAGGAATTCACTGCCATTATCAATCCGCCTGATGCTTGTATCCTAGCAGTAGGTGGCGTTAAAGAAACAGTTGGCATAGTGAATGGTGAAATTGCTAAAACCAATGTAATGAAGGTTACCTTGAGTTGCGACCACCGTGTGGTTGATGGTGTTGTAGGTTCTAAATTCCTAAACACTTTAAAAGAATTACTTGAAGAGCCAGTTAAAATGCTGGTTTAATTCTCTAAAGATAAAAACAAAAAATCCCGCTCTTATTAGAAGCGGGATTTTTTTTGCCTTATTTAGTTGGGGCTACATTTTCAGCAGTTGTGCTCGAATCTGTATTAGATTGCATTGCTTCTTGAGCTGCAATCATAGAGTCAACATAATGCTGATTTTGTGCTTCTGTAACTTCAGCTGAACTGTCGCGCTCTAGCTTTTCTTGTTCTTCGGTTTTCGCATTGTTGTTGCATGCTGAGGCAGAAATTGCCAAGCAGGTAAAAAGGATTAATTTTTTCATAACTTATACTATGCGAAAATGTAGAATATCTGAGACAAAAACAAGTGCTCTTACTCAAAGCTGTACAATCCTAAATTATCTGGCCAAAAAGCATCTTCAAAATGTTCTATTTCTGCTTGTTCACCTTTCAATATAATTGAAACAACATCATAGCGTATATCCCAACCCATGTTGGGGTATAAGTACAAATAGGCTTCTACAGCATTTGCTAAATTTTGTTGCTGTTTTCTACTAACAAAAGACTCCGGCAATCCAAACACATCGGTGTTTCTAGTTTTTACCTCTACAAACACCAAAAAATTGTGCTGTTGGGCAATAATATCTACTTCTAACTTGTGGTAGCGCCAATTACAAGCCAATATTTTATACTTCTTACGTTCTAAAAAGGCCTTAGCAAAAGCCTCGCCTTTTTTCCCCAGTTCATTGTGTTCTGCCATACTATAAATTTACAAAACATCTACCCAAATCCCAAATATTTAATTCAACTTATGATCAATCAACAAAATACTAAAATTAATTAAATATTATATATACATTTGACTCTTAATAGATTGCTATTTTAACTAAAGATAAGAAGAAGGATGAACGAAGAAGAATTAAAGGAAATAGCCTCTCAATTAAGCAACCCACATGGAAGTGTTGGACTTCGTGTTGCTGAAGTCATGCATAAAACCAATATCAGCATGAGCATAGCAGCTATTGAGGCTTTACACTTAAAAGACCATGATGCTGTCTTGGAAATCGGCCATGGAAATTGCGGCCATTTAAAGGATGTTTTAGACAAGGCCAAAGGTCTCAAATACCAAGGCTTAGAAATTTCAGAGCTCATGCACGAGGAGGCTAAAAAGCACAGTGCAGAAGCTGGTTTTGAAAACGAAATTGGCTTCAGTTTATTTGACGGAAAACGCATTCCTTTTGAAGACGAAAGTTTCGACAAAATAATGACCGTTAACACCATTTATTTTTGGAAACGCCCCTTGAATTTTTTGATTGAAATTTACAGGGTTTTAAAACCAAATGGTGTTTGTGTGATTTGTTATGGAGAAGAAGCCTATATGTCTGAATTGCCATTTACGGTATACGGGTTCAATTTATACAACGAAGAAAAAATCAAATCACTTTTATCCCTCTCTCCTTTTAATGTCGACCAAACCGAAACAAAATCAGAAATGGTGATGAGCAAAATTGGCGGATTGGCAAAGCGCGACTACACCACTATTACCTTACATAAATAATTCAATGCCCAAACAAAAAATAACCACCTTTTTATGGTTTAACCAAGATGCCGAAGAAGCTGTCGACTTTTACACCAGCATTTTTAACAACTCATCCATAATCAGCAGCAGCCGATACAGCAAAGGCTCTCCGATGCCAGAAGGCACTTTAATGACCGCCATGTTTGTATTGGATGGGCAAGAATTTATAGCACTTAACGGCGGGCCGATGTTTCAATTTACACCCGCCATTTCACTATCTGTGGCATGCGAAGACCAAAGAGAAATCGATTATCTATGGGATGCATTATGTTCTGGAGGCAGCCCTGGCCAATGCGGTTGGTTGAAAGACCGTTTTGGATTGTCGTGGCAAATTGTCCCTAAAAACATGGGTGAACTCTTATCGCCACCCGATGCTGAAAAAGCAAAACGCGCCATGCAAGCCATGTTGCAGATGAACAAATTGGATATACAGGTGCTGAAGAACGCTTAGGTGCCGAGGGGTTAGGGTCCCTGTAGCAGAGACTGCACTTCGTTCCGTCACGCTACGGGATGAATCTAGGGGTTAGGTCCCGAAAGCTTTCGGGATAGTATTTAGTTAAAATAAGGCTGCCATTTCCAAGCTTACACTTTAGCCAGCTGCGTATCAACTTATAAATACTTAGTGACAAATACATGGGCTTACTGCCGCTCGCCATTTACAAAAAATTAGACTGCACATTAAGTGCAGGGTTTTATTTTTTGTTATCCCGTAGCGTGCCGCATTGCAATGTGGCTCTGCTACTGGGAGCATCTACTTCCAAACTTTCATTCGTCAACGCAGCTGGGCTACCGTTTCAACTTGGGGCAGTTTCGAGTAAAGATAAATTGAGGCAATAAAACTTTAATATGTTTTTCTTGTTTGGAGAAAACAATCAAGGTAAATAATCAATATTTTATAATTCAACACCTGCGGAGCTGAATTTTGTTGTGTTCACCCCGTACCGTGCGACTGAAAGAAGCTCTGGTACAGGGGCTACAATAATTCTGCTTCTCCGAAGCAATCATAATGTCGCTCCTAAGGAGCTATTTTTATTTAAATAATGAAATGACGAAGCATTATCAGACACTAAACCCTATCCCGAAAGCTTTCGGGAGCTAACCCCTTTAATGAATATATTACTTAACGAAAAAACGAAGCTTCCGAAATCCCAACTAAACCCTTGTAACCAAGATTTATCCCGTAGCGTGACGAAACGAAGTGTAGTCTCTGCTACTGGGACCCCAACTGAAATCGATAACCCAATACCACTAAGGTTTCTAAAAACGTAAAATGCTGTTTGGCCCTGTCTTGCTTCAAGCCTGTTACCACGATGTTAGGCATATTGATATAACCACCTTTTGCCGTTGCTTGCAAATAAAAATGTTTGCCAAGCGTCAAATTAATTCCGGCATTTAATGATGTTCCATAACCGGAAACATGCCACTGGTCGTTGATGCTTCTGCTCAGCAAAACCGCTCTGGTTCTTGGGTACATAAAGCCTAATGAAAAACCACTGACAAAATTCAATTGAAGATGTTTATTTATTCTTACTAACCCATCGGTGCGGCTTAGTTCTGCATTCAAATAATTCAAACCGTCGGTGTGCTCGAATTCTAAAAAATCGCCCTTTAATTCAACCGCCCTTTGGTTGTATTGCCCATCGTATAAGGTTCCTGAATTGTTGATATAACCATCGGCAATGACGGTTTGATTCTGATTCATCACATATTTCATGTGGTCGAATCCAATGGAAAAACTGTATTTATTATTGAAACAGTATCCCAAGCGGTAATCGTATTGCGGAATGGTTAATTGATCTATATGCAAATACGGATCAGCGCCTAGTTTAGACTGCCTGTCTTTGGCCGTAACATCGTAAAGTGTAAAGTTGTAGTCGTCACCCTTAAAGTTAATGTCGGAGCGGCTGTAAAAGCCTCTGTTGTAACCCCAATAAAAAAAGAATTGACCTTTTTTGAATCCAGTGCCCATTTTGTCGCCAGCTTTAGTAGTCAAGACTTGACAAGCAAGTATCAACAATAAGCCGACACGTTTATAAGAAACCATAAAAGAGATTAGTCGACGTTGTCGTGTAAATATTTATTGCCGTTGTCTCTAAAGCGCAATCTATTGTCTTTATCTTCTTCCAAAGAAATATTAGAAATATCGACACCAATTTGAGGTTCTTCTAGTACCACATTTTGTCTTAAATAAGCAGGAGTGTCCAAATCGTTTAAATTTCTCTGAACAGGAACTTCTTGCTTTATAACAGGATTTAATTTTTCAGTATTATGAAGACTAAATAAACCTTCATTTATAGGCGCACTTCCAGAAGTTGGTTGTGAATCCAAAGTAAAAGTTACAGTTTCTGCATTCTCAAAATCAATTTCTATATTGCCATCATCTTCTAATTCCTCTGTCAACGCAATATTCGTTACATTGTTGTCAAATCCTGTCGCTACCAAGGTAATCGCAATCTCTTTATCTAAACCATCGTTTTTGGTTAAACCATATTTAAGATTTGCATTTTGCCCAGCTTGTTGTTGGAAGAAAGCGATGATTAGATCAATTTCAGATGCATAAGGTTCATCGTTACCAAAACTAATATTGATTAAGATGTGCTTAGATCCCTCTATGCTATTTTCATCTAACAATGGTGAATCTAGAGCCAATTGTGAAGCATTCATAGCACGGTCGTCGCCTATAGCAATACCTGTTCCCATAATGGCTTTACCGCTGTTCTCCAATGCGGTTTTCACATCCCTAAAGTCTACATTCAATAGACCTTCAACGGTAATTATTTCAGCGATACCTTTAGCCGCGGTGAACAACACATCATCTGCTTTACCAAGGGCTTCAGTAATTCTAAGATTAGAATACATCTGCAATATTCTTTGGTTGCTTATAACCAATAGAGCATCAACGTGAGGCTTTAAGTCTTCTATACCTTGATCGGCTTTTCTTGATTTCTCAGGACCTTCATTTAAAAACGGACGGGTAACAATTCCAACTGTCAGAATGCCCATTTGTTTTGCTTTTTGAGCGATGACTGGAGCAGCACCTGTGCCAGTTCCACCACCCATACCCGCGGTAATGAACAACATTTTGGTGTTGTGTTTTAAAGCTTCTTCAATTTGATCTATGCTTTCTAAGGCACAATTTTTACCAAAAGCTGGGTCTCCTCCAGCACCCAATCCTTCAGTTAGATCACTCCCCAATTGGATTTTATTTTGTACTGGGCTTTTTTCTAAATGCTGTGCATCGGTATTGCAAAGGTAGAAGTCTACCCCCTTAATACCTTTGTTGTACATATAACTTACAGCATTGCTTCCACCACCACCAACACCAATCACTTTAATGATTGATGACTTTTCCTTTGGTAGTTCTACTTTGAAATAATTCATGTTTGAGATTTAATAAATACAGTTGTGAGATATGTTGATTTTTAGCGTCGTTAATGTTTGTATAGATGGGTTTATTGTTTTTTGAAATCACCATCTTCTTCTTTGAGCCAGCCTATTAAGCCAACCAATAGACCTTTAAAGCCTTTCCCAGTATTGTCAGGGTTATCGACTTTTTTAGATTTCTTGGTATTTTCATTTTGACTAGGTTCCATGTCTTCAAATCCTTTTAGAACCAAGCCAATACAAGTTGCATACATAGGACTTCTAACCTCTTCCACCAAGCCAATGCCAAGGTGAGGATCAGGCATTCCAACCTTAGCTTCACAACCAAGTGTAAATTCAACTAGGTTGCTTAGATCTTTTAACTGAGCGCCACCGCCTGTTAAAACGACACCTAAGTTCAATTTATCTTTATACCCTGACATTTTAATTTCATCATTTACCATGCTTAAAATTTCTTTCACACGAGCATTGATGACGTGGGCAAGATTTTTTTCCATGATTTGTTTTGATTTGCGATCGCCAATTCCAGCAACCGTAATGATCACATTGCTACGCGTTCCTTCTGGGATTGCATGTCCGTGTTTTACCTTAATCAATTCAGCTTGTTTTGGCAGAATTCCAAATGCGTCAACAATATCATTTGTAATAACTTCGCCACCAAAAGGGATTACGGCTGTGTGTCTAATTTTGCCCCCATGGAATATTGCTAAGTCGGTTGTTCCGCCACCAATATCAATAATTGCAATACCGTTTTCCAATTCTTCTTCACTCAAAACTGCATAGGCAGAGGCAATTGGTTCAACAATAATATCGTTGGCAATTAATCCGGCATTCTGAACGCATTTTTCAATGGTTTTCGCAGCGCTTAAACGGCCTGTAACAACATGGTATTTGCATTCCAATTTAGTACCCGGCATGCCTTCAGGTTCCTTGGTTGTAAATTTGGAATCAATGATATACTCTTGAGGAAATGCGTGTATGATTTTTGAACCGGCCTCAACCGCTATGTGGTATTGCTCCTTGTTCATTTCGACTAACTCTTCTTTGCTTATTTCAGACTCAGAGTTCTTGCGGATACGCACTCCACTTTGCTGAAAACTTTTAATGTGCTCTCCTGCTATCCCAACATGTACAGCAGCAATATCAACATTTGATAATTTTGATGCTTGTTCAATCGCTCCACGAATTGCTTCAACTGTTTTGGCAATATTGGTTACTTCCCCACGCATAACACCTCCCAAAGAAGGTTTTGAACCTACACCTAAAATATTGATTTTGCCATTCTCATTCTTTAAACCTACAATGGCGCATACTTTGGTGGTTCCAATATCTAATCCTACAATTAATTTATTTGACATACGTTTCTGATTTTTTTTATGGTTGTGTTTGTGTTGTTTGTGAATTTATCAAGTTATCGTTTTTCTCTGCAACGATTTGTCCTTCGTATTTGAGGTTTATTTTTTTGTACTGGTCCCATCCTACCGCGTTCAATCCTTTTAGGTAAAAGGTTTTCAGCGTTTCAAATTTATCTTCAATATGGTTTGCCGAACCAAATACAATAGTATGATTTCCTACCTTAGGAATCAATATTATGTCCATATAATTATCTACATAGAGCTGTTCAATTTGTGCCTGCCAAAATTCATCGTTGTAACACCACTCAGCAATCTTCAATAAATCGCGGCTTATCTGAGTGCGTAAGTAGCTTGAATCTGCAAGGGTTTCAGCTATGTTTCCATTGGCAATTACTACCCTTGGTGCAAAGCCTTCATACAAGGGCATTTTATATCCATTTTTTGCTACATAATAGCTTTGACCTTTGTTGCTAATTATCCGAAGCAATGGCTGCCTTTGAATAATTTTAACAATAAGTTTGCCTGACAAATCAAGTGAAATATCTGCTTTGTCAATAAAAGGGTAAGCTTCTAGAGCACCCTCCATCACATCTAATTTCAAATTTCTTTGTTGGCTACCCATGATGTTTTCCGAAGAATCTGAGCCCTTCATTATAGACAAAACTGTAAGACTATCTATAAATGCCAATTCTTCTTTTGGCTCTATTTTAACTTCAATTTCTTTAACGGTCAATTGATCTTCCTTGCCTTGAATGTTTAAAAAAACAAACACCAAGAAACAGGCTATTGCTATCCACAAAACCAAGTTCCAGTGCTTATTGCTTTTTATCCATTCAATTAGCTTTCTCATACAATTCTTTAATCGGTTTAATCAATTGATCAATATCGCCTGCGCCTACTATTAACAAGAGTTCTGGCTTTTCAATTTGCAAATTTTTAAGCACATTTTCCTTTGCCATAAGCAAGGGATTCTTTTGCATTTTAAAGGCTAAAGATTCCGAATTAATGCCTTCAATAGGTAATTCTCTAGCGGGGTAAATATCCAACAACCAGCAGGTGTCCAATAGGTCTAATGCGTCGGCAAAATCGTCGGCAAAATCGCGGGTTCTAGAAAACAAATGTGGTTGAAAAACACCCGTTAATTTTTTATCGGGATACAACTCCTTTACTGAATTGATACATGCCCTTAACTCCGTTGGATGGTGGGCATAATCATCGATAACGGTATACTGCTCATTGCTAAATACAGTTTCAAAACGGCGTTTTACACCTTTAAAATTTGCTGCAGCTTCAACCAAAGGCTTAAGGGGCAATTTCAAGGACAAACAAGCTGTAATTGCAGCGCAAGCATTCTCAATGTTGTGAAAGCCTGGTAAGGCATTTAAAACACGTGCTGAATTGGTTTTGAAACTATAATCAAAACAAAAATGATGGTCTTCGATTTTGATGTTAGAATACAAAGCTGCTGAGTCAAGCTCTTTTCCATAACGTATGCAATTTCCATTGTATTGCAAATCGAGTTGATCATTCAAAATAGCAATGCCATTGTATTGTAATTTATGAACAAATTCATCAAATGATTTCTTAACTTCTTCAGCCTCTCCATATATATCTAAATGGTCAGCATCGGTCGATGTTACAATGGCAATATCAGGCGATAGTTGTAAGAATGAACGGTCAAATTCATCCGCCTCAACAACCATTATATTTTGTGTAAAAAGCGATACACCATCTTCTTTATGAAAATAATTGCTGTTAAAATTGCTGCTAATTCCACCTAAAAATGCAGTGAAGTTAATTCCACTTTCATTCAACATATGGGCAATCATACTGCTGGTAGTTGTTTTACCATGTGTGCCCGCAACAGCTATGGTAAAACAATTTTTAGAAATCATTCCCAAGACCTCTGCACGTTTGTACATGGTAATTTTTTTAGAGGCAAAAAATTTAAACTCTTTATGGTCTTTAGGAACAGCAGGTGTGTAAATGACTATTGAATTTTGGCCAGAAATCACCTCTTCTGGTATGGCATCGATGTCTTCAGAATAATGGATTTTAAATCCTTCCAACTCCAATTGCTTTGAAAATTCATTGCGTGTTTTATCATACCCGTAAACATCCATCCCTATGGCTTTAAAATAGCGCGCTATGGCGCTCATGCCGATGCCGCCAATACCAAGAAAATAAGCTGTTTTTAGTTCGCTGATATTCATAATAATAGTTTTTCTATTTCATTTACAATCTCCACAAGCGCATTTGGTTTAGCAAAGGCTTTTAAATTATTGCGAAGTTCTTCTTGTTTAGTAACATCATTTAAAAGCAATTCTAGTGCTTCAAACAATTTTTCTTTGGCATCTGAATCAGGCAATAATACCGCAGCCTGCTTACTCGATAAAGCCATTGCATTTTTAGTCTGATGGTCTTCCGCCACATTCGGAGAAGGAATCAAAATACTTGCTTTGTTCAACAAACTTATTTCACTTACGGAAATTGCGCCAGCCCTCGATACCACAACATCAGCAGCTGCATAAGCCGTTGCCATGTCCTGAATAAAAACAGAAGCTTTTACACCATCCAATCCTTTTGTATCGGCTGTGAAATTTTTACCCGTTTGCCACAAAATTTGTATGTTTTTACTTGATGCTTTTTCAATAATTTCTTGAACCGCTAAATTGATGGTTCTAGCACCCAAACTACCGCCAATAATTAGAACCAAAGCTTGATCTTCACTGTATCCTAAATTCTTTTTTGCAGTCGCTTTATCTAAACTTAATGCTGAATATATCTCCGCACGCACAGGATTTCCTGTTTCAACGATTTTAGCCGCAGGAAAATATTTCTCCATATCAGGATAAGCCACACAAATTTTCGCTGCTCTTCCCGACATCAATTTATTAGTTAATCCAGCGTAAGAATTTTGCTCCTGGATTAAGACTGGAACTTTACAAGTTGAAGCCGCATAAATCAAAGCTGCACTTGCATATCCACCAACACCAATAGCGACATCGGGTTGGAAATCCTTTACAATTTTACGGGCCATTAAAATGCTTTTAATCAATTTAAATGGCAAAGCAAAATTGGACAATGTAATTTTTCGCTGCAGTCCGGCAATCGGCAATCCTATAATTTTATAGCCAGCCAAAGGCACCTTCTCCATCTCCATTCTTCCATTGGCTCCAACAAATAAAATTTCAACATCTGCATGTCTGCGCTTTATTTCATTGGCGATGGCAATAGCAGGGAAAATATGTCCTCCAGTACCCCCTCCAGATATCACAACTTTAATTGGCACTAACCACTCCTTTCTCCTCTTCTGGATTCTCAGATTGTTCTTCAACCGAACGGCTAACACTGAGTAATACACCAAATGCGGCACTGGTAAATATAATACTCGTACCTCCCATACTAATTAAAGGCAGCGTCAATCCAGTTACTGGGAACAAGCTACTCGCTACTGCCATGTGTATGAAAGCTTGCAGGACCATACTAAATGCCAATCCAACAGCGAGCAATGCACCAAATGCTTTTGGACTTTTGAGTACTATTCGAATAGACCTAAATAAGATTAATAAATATAAAATAATGACCGGTAGACCACCGAATAACAAACCGTATTCTTCAATAATAACAGCAAAAATAAAATCTGAATATGGGTGCGGTAAATAAGCACTTTGTTCACCCTTACCAGGCCCCTTGCCCATCAGACCACCTCCAACTATTGCTATTTTGGCTTGGGTAGTTTGAAAACTTTCTGCTGAATCTGAGCCTCTAAAATTTTCTATTCTCGCCTTCCACGTTGCGGCCCTTCCCGGCAACATACTGTCGGGTGTTTTTAACAATACCCCGGCTCCAATTAGACCTAAAACTGTAAATGCTGCGGCCAACAAAGCCAAATGCCTGAGCCGCGCATTGCCAATAAACAACAATATAGAACAGGTTAAAAACAAGACAATCGACGTACTTAAGTTTTCTGGCATAATCAAAAAACAGATGGCCAGTATATAGCAAATGATTACGCCAAATCCTTTATAAGAATTAAGCTCCTCTTGATTTTTTGAAAGGTAGCGCGCTATAAACATAATGAGCGCAAACTTGGCAAAGTCGCTACTCTGAAAAGTGACTCCAAATACCGTTATGGTTCTTTTGGCATCGTTAACATCGTTACCAAAAATTAGCGTCAAGATCAACAGCCCAATCGCCACCCAGACCGCCATTTGAGATATCCGTGAAAAATATTTGTAATCCAGTAAATGGAAAAAGTACATGAGAAAAAATCCCCCAAACAGGAACATCACATGTCTTATTGCAAAATACTCGGTATTACCTTGTTGCTTTTTAAATGCCAATGACCCAGTTGCACTATAAACAGCAAGCAAGCCCAACAGCGATAATAAAATCACTGCAAACCAGATGTACTGGTCACCCCTAAACTTTAACCTACCTAACTGCATTGCATGTTATGACATTACCGTTTTTAACTATAGTCAACTTGATTTACCAAAAAGATAAATTAGAATTCTTACAAATTCTTAACAGCAGCTTTGAACTGCCAACCTCTATCTTCGTAGTTAGCGAATAAATCGAAACTCGCACAGGCTGGAGAAAGAAGCACAACATCGCCTTTTGAGGCAAAACGTTTGGCCACATGCACCGCTTCTTCAGCTGAACTTGTATTCAGCATTAAATCTACGTCTTTGCCAAATGCTTCATGTATTTTATGGTTATCAGTTCCTAGACATACAATAACTTTCACCTTGTCTTTTACCAATGGCAATAAGGCGGTATAATCGTTGCCTTTATCGACACCACCAACGATCCAAACCACTGGCTTGTCCATGCTTTCCAATGCATACCAAGTTGAATTAACATTGGTAGCTTTGCTGTCGTTAATAAATTCGACGCCACCTACAGAGGCTACGTATTCCAATCTGTGTTCAACGTTTTGAAAGTCGATTAAGCTTTCTCTAATAACATCTTTTCTGATGTTTAGAACATTGGCTGCAATAGCAGCAGCCATGCTGTTGTAACTGTTGTGAATGCCTTTCAGGGCAAAATCATTAATAAACATAGTGAGTATTTTGTTTGGGGTTGTTGATTGATTTTCTAATAAATGGAATTCTTTATCTGCTACATAAGCACCTTCTTGCATAACTTTTCCATAAGAAAAAGGCAATTTTTGTGCGTCTATTTTGTGGGTAGCAATATTGGAGACTGTTACTTCATCATCTGCGCAATAAATAAAGTAATCGTCATTGGTTTGGTTCATAGCGATTCTAAATTTAGAATCGATGTAGTTCTGGAACTCGTAATTATAACGGTCCAAATGGTCAGGCGTTATATTGCATAAAATAGCAATATCTGGCCTAAATGTATAGGTATTGTCGAGTTGAAAACTGCTCAACTCCAATACATAGTAATCGAAATTTTCTTCAGCAACTTGGCGGGCATAACTCTTGCCAACATTGCCACCTAAGCCCACATTAAAACCGGCTTTTTGCAAAATGTGGTAACACATCATGGTGGTTGTGGTCTTCCCATTCGTGCCAGTTATGGCCAAATGTTTTGCAGTGGTATAACGGCTAGCAAATTCAATTTCAGATATGATAGGAATATTAAGTGCCTTTGCCTTTTTAATAATTTCTGCTTTGTCTGGAATGCCTGGGCTTTTTATTATTTCATCCGCATTGAGAATCAATTCTTCGGTGTGCTTGCCTTGCTCGTATGAGACATTTGCCGCATCCAATTCATGACAATACTTTTCCTTAAGCATGCCACTGTCAGATACAAAAACATCAAAGCCTTGCTTAAGTGCCAAGATTCCACATCCAGCACCGCTTTCACCTCCACCCAATATGACGATTCTCTTTGCCACTAATTATCTTAATTTTAAAGTTATAATGCTCAAAACCGCTAGTAAAATTCCTATGATCCAAAAGCGTGTTACAATCTTCGCTTCGTGAAATCCTTTCTTTTGAAAGTGATGGTGGATTGGGGACATCAAAAACACACGTCTTCCCTCTCCATATTTTTTCTTAGTGTACTTGAAATAACTTACTTGAATCATCACACTAAGATTCTCTACCAAGAATATTCCGCATAATATTGGTATCAATAACTCTTTGCGTACAATAATGGCTAAAGCTGCTATTACGCCACCCAACATCAAGCTTCCTGTATCACCCATGAATACTTGGGCTGGGTAGCTGTTGTACCACAAAAACCCGATACACGCTCCCACAAAAGCTCCGGCAAATACAAACAACTCCCCTAAGAAAGGGATGTACATGATGTTTAAGTAATCCGCCAGGAGTATGTTTCCTGAAATAAAAGCAAACAAACCTAAGGTGGTTCCTATAATCGCCGAAGTTCCCGCGGCCAAGCCATCGATACCATCGGTGATATTTGCACCGTTTGAAACTGCTGTAATAATAAAAATAACCACCATTACATACACAATCCAAGCATACTTAGAACCCAATCCAAAAAAGTCTGAAATCTTATGGTAATCGAATTCTGAAAACTTAAAGAATGGTATGGTTGTTTTCAGTGTCTTCTGGTTCTGGTAATACATTTTCTCACCCTGAATAATTCGGGTTGACATATGGGTCGTATCAATGTTTAACTCGGCAATTTCTTTTGCTTTATAATGCTCAGTTACGACAACTGCTGGATTAAAATAAAGGGTTAAGCCTACCACCAAACCAACGATGATTTGTCCCAATATTTTAAAACGACCCGATAAACCTTCCTTGTCTTTTTTAAACACCTTAATGTAGTCGTCAATAAACCCAATTAAACCGGTTAATATCGTTACAGCTATCATCAGCAAAACGTATACATTGTTTAATCGCGCCAACAATAAGGTTGGAATCAAAATCGCACCTAGCATAATTAATCCGCCCATGGTAGGTGTACCTTTCTTGCTTTCTTCCCCTTGTAAACCCAGATCGCGAATGGTTTCAGAAACCTGCAATTTGTGCAGTGCATTAATTAGACGTTTACCAAATACCGCTGAAATGGTAAGCGATAAAATCACCGCCAAGCCCATTCTAAAAGTCAGGTATTTCCAAACTCCCAATCCCCAGATATCGGTATGCTTGTCGAGGTATGTAAAAAAATGGTATAACATCTGTTTAATTCTCTTTAAAAATGTCGATTAATATTTGTCTGTCATCAAATGGATGTTTGATGCCGTTAATGTCTTGATAGGTTTCGTGACCTTTCCCAGCCAATAAAATAATGTCTTTGGGTTTGCTCAACATAACCGCTGTCTTTATCGCTTCTTTTCGGTCGGTTATTTTCAACACCTTTTTATAATCCAAAGGATCAACACCATTTTGCATATCTTCAATAATGGCATTCGGGTCTTCATTCCTAGGGTTGTCGCTGGTAAAGATTACTTTATCGCTCATGCGTGCAGCAACCTTCCCCATCACTGGTCGTTTATCTTTGTCTCTATTGCCTCCGCAACCTGCAATACTTAACAATTGTTCGTTGCCTGTGCGAATATGTTGTATGGTACTCAGCACATTTTCTAAGGCATCTGGTGTATGCGCATAATCGACAATACCGATAATGCCTTTTGCACTTCTGTACACTTCAAATCTTCCATTTACCCTGCCCTGTTTAGACAAGTGGGTTAATATCTCAAATCGGTCTATGCCCAATAAAAATGCAGTCGAATAAACCGCCAATAAATTGTAAGCATTGAATTTGCCAATAAGCGCAAACCAAGTTTCTTCTGATTCTATTTTTAGCAGCAAACCTTCGAAATCACTCTCTAGGATTTTACACGTAAAATCTGCTGCCGACTGCAAAGCATACGTATACCTTGCTGCAGGCGAATTTTGCAACATAATTTGTCCGTTGCGGTCGTCTTTATTTGTTAAGGCAAAAGCATCAACAGGCAATTGATCAAAGAACTTTTTCTTTGCTTTGATGTAATTGTCAAATGTTCCGTGGTAATCTAAATGGTCGTGGGTAATGTTGGTAAAAACACCTCCTGCGAAATGCAATCCATTTATACGTCCCTGCACCACGGCATGAGAACTTACTTCCATAAAACAATACGTACATGAAGCTTCTTGCATCTGGTGCATTAAGGCATTCAAGCGAATTGGATCAGGTGTTGTATGGGTGCTGGTGTATGTGGTTTTTCCAATGATATATTCAACCGTACTGATAAGACCACAGGTATATCCCAATGAGGTAAAGAGATTATACAACATGGTGCAGGTGCTGGTTTTTCCATTGGTACCCGTTACGCCAACCAAGGTCATTTTTTGTGAAGGGTTATTGTAAAATTCCGAAGCAATATAGCCTACAGATTGTTGCACATCATCCACCAATACATAGCTGATGTTGTCATGCAGTTCCTCAGGCATATCACTACACACAATAACGCTTGCACCATCGGCAATCGCTTTTGGAATAAATTGATGTGCATCAACGCTACCACCTTTTACGGCGAAAAACAAGGCATCTTCACTTACCAGTCTTGAGTCTAAAACCAAGGTTTTGACCACTGGATTTGCAGGGCCAAGTATTTCCTTAATACCAGAGTAGTGGGCGATATCGTTTAGGTACTTACTCATGGATTTAATCTCAAATAAATAATATTGCCTTTGCGGGTTCGTGTGCCTGCAGGTATCGATTGAAACCTTATTGTTCCAAACCCTTCAACGATAACTTTTACACCCCTATTTTCTAATAAGTATACGGCATCTTTTAAGCCCATACCGACCACATCAGGAATCAAATTCACATCGGTGGTAATTTCTTTTAAGTTCAAGGATTGCGTACTAGCAGAACTTCTAACATATTCAGATTCTGCAGTACCGATGATTTGATGGCTGCTAATACCAATATGATTCAATACATATTTTATATCACTCCTATTGCCATTTTTCACTTTAGGCATTGAAGGTGTCGCCACACGCTTGATTGGCTTATGCAGAGAAATGTTTGTACTAAAAACCTTATCCGCTATTTCTCTAAATACCGGTCCAGCTATGGTGCCACCGAAATAATCTTTAAGGGCTGGTTCATTAATCATCACTATACAGCTGTATTTCGGATTGTCTGCCGGAAAATATCCAACAAATGAAGCTTTATGTGCACGCTTATCGTACCCTTTACTTGAAACCTTTTGAGCAGTACCTGTTTTTCCGGCAACCTTGTATGACAATCCTCTTAATCTATCACCAGTGCCATTTTCAACCACGCCTTCCAATAATGACCTTAACAGTTTAATTGTTTCATCACTGCATACTTTTTCATTCAAAACCAATGGTTCATTCTTTTGAATTATTTTGCCAAATTCTTTTACCTCGCTAACCAAATATGGCTTTACCATAATTCCATTATTTGCGATTGCATTGTAAACGGATAAAATTTGAAGTGCGCTTAATTCCATTTCATAACCAATGCTCATAAAAGGGAGCGAGGTGCTTGTGCTCCATGTCTTGTCTTTGGTGTTCTTCAACAAAGGTGTTCTTGTTGATTTTATATCAAAAGATAAAGGCTGATTGAGACCCAAATTGAATGCATATTTTAAAAATTCTTCAGGTCTGCTTTTGAAATATTTTTGTACCGATTTTGCAATGCCAACGTTACTTGAACTTTCAAATGCACGTCGGAAATTTATTTTTTTATAAACTGATGGATGGGCATCAACCATTGGCAAATCGCCAAAAGTTGTTGCACCCCATTCAATATCGATGGTATCTTCTAACTTAATACTTTTACTTTCTAAAAGCGCCATGGCACTAATTAATTTGAACGTACTACCAGGGTCACTAAATTCGTTCACTGCATAATTTTCTGCCTCACTACAGGTATTGTCTGCGTTGCGTTTCAAATTTGCTATTGCTTTAATGGCGCCTGTTTTCACCTCCATTAAAACCGCACACCCATGTGAGGCTTGATTGGCCAATAAACATTGCTGCAAGGCATTCTCTGCTACGTCTTGAATATTGATATCAATGGTAGTATATACATCGAAACCATTGCGTGGTTCCATTTCAGAATTGTTGTCTACTGGCTTCCAAACACCGCCATAAATTCTTTGCTCCAATCGTTTTCCAACGGTTCCTGAAAGCACAGAATCGTAGGAACCTTCTAAGCCAATCTTGGTTCCAGTTTGATTGGTATAGCCAATACTTCTCATGGCTAAATACCCAAAAGGAATTTCACGTTTAAACTTTTCAATTTTAATAAGGCCGCCAATTTTATCTTTATCAACTTTAAAAATTGGCCATTCCGTAAGGTCTTTAACTGTAAGGTAATCGACATCACGTTTTATTAGCAGATAACGTTCGCCCCTTCTTCTGGCATCTACAATATAATTGCGCCATTCTAAATTTGTTCGGTCTGTAAATTTCAAAGCCAAGTTATTGGCCAATATGTCAATGTTTGCGTTAAAGTACTCATTGGTAATAGTCTCTACTTTAGTGTCCAAGCGCAACTCATACTTAGGTATACTTGTGGCCAACAAACTGCCATCTTCTGCATAGATGTTTCCGCGTGAAGCTTGTATTTCTCTCCACTTTGTACTTTGAGCCAAACTAATGGCCTCGTACTTATTTTTTTGCGTGAATTGCAAATCAACAATCTGCCATATTACAGCACATGCCAAAAGGATTACCACAAAAAAGGCAATCCATGATCTGAGCAATATGGCTTTTTTTAAATTCACTTTTTAATGTCTTTTTCTATAATCAATGGCGGCGTGCGCAATTCTTTAATTCCTTCAATACCTAAGCGTTTGGCCACGCTACTTTGGTTGCTTTGTTTCATCAAGCTACTTTTCACACTGATATATTCAGAACGCAGTTCTATCAATTCACTTTTTAGTTCTTCCTTTTCTTTCAAGCTCTTTACATGAAAATGTGAAAGTGCTATATATACAGCAATAATTCCTACCGCCATAAAAAGAGGAGGCAACAATTTGCTCAAATTATCTTTGTCGATAAAGAATGAAAAATCACTAGCTTTCTTAAGTATTTCATCAGCCTGTTCATTCGCAGCACTTACATTGCCTTTTTCAGGCTTTATTGTATTGGGCTTAAACTGATTCAAATCTTCTCTGCTATTCTTAATTTTGCACTTCTCGACCTTCTATTTCTTTCTATTTCTTCGTCACTTGGAATAATTGGCTTTTTGGTTAGAGATTTAAAAACCTCTGTTTTATTGCCAAAAAAGTCCTTCTCCACTGTTCCCGCTACGTTGCCAGAATTGATGTAGTTTTTCACCATTCTATCTTCTAGCGAGTGGTAACTCATAACCACCAAACGACCGCCTTTGGCCAATACTGCAGCTGAATTTTCCAACATGCTTTCCAAGGCTTTCATCTCTTCGTTCACTTCTATACGCAAGGCTTGAAAAACCTGCGACAAATATTTGCTTTCTTCCTTTCCTGGTATACAGGTGCGAATGGCGTCTTTAAATTCATCTATGGTCTTTACAGGACTGGTTTTTCGTTTTTCGATAATTAACAAAACCAATTTATACGCGTTCTTTATTTCGCCATAGGTATTAAAAACCCTTAACAATTCTTTTTCTGAATAGGTATTCACCACATCGCTGGCTTTAATGCCCGACTTGCGGTCCATACGCATGTCTAAATCACCGCCCAATCGGTGCGCAAAACCTTTGTCCGCTTCGTTAATTTGATGAGACGAAATACCCAAATCCGCTAGGATGCCATCAACAGGCAAAGCTTTTAAATACTGCAAAAATTGCTTGATGTATTTAAAATTGTGGTTGATAAACACCAAGCGTTCATCGTCTGGCAAATTGCCAACTGCATCCGAATCCTGATCGAAAGCATATAACTTTCCTTTGGGACCTAGGTGTTTTAAAATCTCTTTTGAATGCCCGCCACCACCAAAGGTCACGTCTACATAAACTCCGTCTTCTTTAATATTAAGACCCTGAATGCACTCATTCAACATCACTGGTAAATGGTACACTTCAGTTGTCATTGTTGTCGTTTTTAAATCCGATGTTTATTGGAGCGCCGTCGCCCATTAACTCTTCTGCCATACGCGAGAATTCTTGGTCGTCAAACTTCAATTCTTCTTCGTAATGTTTCTTATCCCAAATCTCTATCTTGTGGTTGTAACATGATATAATCACATCCCCTTGCAATGAGGCATATTCTATCAAATTGTTTGGGATGTTTATCCTGCTGCTGGTATCAATTGGGACGATGTTGGCACCGTTGTTAAATTGGCGGATAAACTTTCTAGCGGTTCGGTTAAAGTCATTTAAAACCTGCAACTTTTCTGTTTCCATTGCCCAATCGGCCGAAGTGTACAAAACCAAACACTTCTCAAATCCGCGGTTAATCACCATGGCCTTGGCTTCTTTGTCCGGAATTTGCAAACGCAGCTTCGCCGGCAAGATAATTCTACCCTTGCTGTCAATTTTGCATTCAAACTCTCCGATAAACCGTGCCATTTAGGTTCTGTAAATAATTTTGTAAAATAAAATCAAAAAATCC
>CANFXY010000045.1 GCA_947451105.1 Bacteroidota bacterium
AGTAAAAGACATTATACAATTAGCAAAATAAAACATGGTTTACAAAAACTCATTCGACAGAACGACAAAAGTAATTTCAACCTTAACTTGTTTGTTACTTATTTCTTTAGTTGTTAAATTTTGGTTCGACGACATTGGTTTAATCATCAACATGATCATGACGGTATTCTTTGCTTTCGTTTTATTGCTATCGTACGCATGGTCGCCAAATCAATTCGAAACCGATGCTGCTAATATTACCATTCGTAAAATGTGGAATCCTATTGTTATCCCAAGAGAAACTATTATTGAAAGTCGATTAATTGAAGCCGACGAAATCAGTGGAAGTGTCCGCTTAATGGGTTCCGGTGGATTGTTTGGTTATTATGGCAAATTCAACAATTCGAAATTAAAGACTTACAACCTTCAAGCAGGGAACCGCATAAATTTGGTTTTAATTAAAACGGCGAACAAGACCTATGTTTTGACCCCCGACAACAGAGAGGCTTTCTTGAAAGACGTGCAAGGCGTATAGATTTATTGCACAACAAGCAATTCTATCACCTCTAGCCCGTTGCTGCTGCATCTAATAGTATAAATCCCAGGATTTAAACCTTTGATGCGGTATGTTTGGTTGCTAAGTTTTTCAGTTTGATAATCGACTACTTGCCCTAAATAATTTTTTATTTCTATTTGAAAGTCTGCACCCAGACTATTGATATGAAACTCTCCATTATTCGGATTGGGGTAAATGGACAATCCACTTTTCAAATTTCTACCCATTGAAAGTTTAGGCTCTACAATTGGGAACAAACAGGTATTGGTAACTACTGGATCGTTGTAATCAAAGAAGATATAAGCGGTATTCTTCAATATGCTGCTGTTGCTTAATTGAGGACTTAATTTAACTTTATAAGACACATAACCTTGAGACAATTCAGCATCCGTAGCGCTATCAATTAAGTTGATGTTCGAAAACAAAAAGGCCAAAGCAGAATTATTTTTAGATGTTGACATGGGGTGACTGCTTCCCAACACCACAAAGCTATCTACAATGAATTGGGAATCTAATGTATCGCGAATGACAACCTTTTCAGCTGGGGCATTACCTGTGTTTTGAAAATGTATGGTATAGCTTACCCATTCAGAAGAATTCGGCAAAGCGCTAATGGGATAAACCGATTTAAAATTTGGGTCATGTGAATTGGAGACCGTTCCACAAGAGTAACGTTTGTTGTCATTTGAAAATCCATCTGCTTGAGAAGGAATTACCTCATTTTCAAAACAAACAGAGCTATCTTGCTGGGCTGTTGTATCGGTTAAAAAAACAACATTAAACCCTGCCTTAATAACACTATCATTAAAATCCTCTACTGTATAATAAATTGTATTCCCTGCTACAGAATCAGGTGTCATAGCGCCATCAGCAGGTGAAACAAATTGAATTGGACCGGAAAAACTAATTTTCACCGTTCCTCCAACTAATGAATCTTTTTCATTTCTATAACTCTTAAGTCGATCATAGACATAACACAACAATGTGAATGACCTACCTGGGAATATCCTATTCATTGTCCAAGGATATGAAACGGACAGATTTGGAATAGGTTTTTTGAAACCAACATTGATTCCAGAAACACAACGAACGGTGCTGTCAAAAACCACTGTCGTATCAAAATTCCCTTTGCAAGTTTGCATATGAGCACTAAAAAAATAAGTTGTATCTAAAGATAGTTCATATCTTCCAGGTTTACATCTAAAAAAATAAGCTCCGTTCGCAAATCCACGGCAATAACTATAGCTAAAACTGCTGTCATTCTTCACTTTCATACACGGATGCCACAACCAGCCAGTTTCTTCGAAAGGCAAACCGAAATCATTTGTATCCAATTCACAGTTTTGATTCACATCGCGGTAATATAACCCCTCTATACCACTAGGTCTTTCTACGTCTTTCAAGTTAATGGTATCACAAATTTGAAAAACCGTATCGTAGCCGCAATACTTTTCATTAATACAAACAACATGAGGCAAACTGTCATTGATATTTGTAACCAATGTATAGCTATTGTCGTATTTACTTTGCCTAATTCCATCCAAATCCCACGTATATAACCATCGTGCTGTGGTATAAACATCGGTGTTCAACAAGAGTTGTCCATTTACAAAGTAAGGTGTATTTCTTTCATAAAATTTGGTAAAACGCACTCTAACTGTGCGTTCAACACTTTTGCTGTTATTACTTGTATCTGAAACTGTATATGTAATTTTATAGTCACCAGGCAAACGGGTATTAACCGTACCTGACACTACCATTCTAGATGTTATATCGCCTTCTAAGTTGTCAATAGCATTAGCTCCAGGATCCACGTATGGTGAATTGGTGCAATAGCATTCAATACTCCCATTGGTACCCGGCTTCATCGTAATCACAGGAGGAATGGTATCGTTTACAGCCCAAGCCAATTGGGCATAAACCAAAACAAACAAAGTTAGAATCCACCTATAACTCTTCATAGTAATAGCAAAACTAAGCTTAAAAAAAGGTCAAGAGTGAGATTGTCATTTTAAAATGACAAATTATGAAAAGAATGACAATGCTTTGACACTATCCCTTCAAGGCAATACTCAACTCATCCAATTGCTTTTGATCAATTGTCGATGGCGCATCTATCATCAAGTCGCGGCCCTGGTTGTTTTTAGGGAAGGCAATAAAGTCGCGTATACTGTCAACTCCACCAAACAAACTACATAAACGGTCGAAGCCCAAAGCAATACCGCCGTGTGGAGGTGCTCCATATTCAAAAGCGTTCATTAAGAATCCGAATTGATATCTGGCTTCGTCTTCCGTAAATCCTAAATGTTTAAACATCAAAGCTTGCAATGATTTATCGTGTATACGAATAGAACCACCACCTACTTCAACACCATTAATTACCATATCGTAAGCATTGGCCCTCACAGCTCCTGGATCGGTTTCTAACAAAGTAATATCTTCTGGCTTAGGACTGGTAAACGGATGGTGCATGGCATGCCAACGGCCTGATTCTTCGTCGTGTTCCAACAATGGAAAATCAATCACCCATAGGGCCTTGAACACATTTCTATCTCTCAAGCCCAAACGCTGTCCCATTTCCAAACGCAGTTCAGACATTTGTTTTCTTACACCGTTTATGGTTCCGCATAACAACAGCAACAAATCCCCTGCATTTGCAGAACAAGCCTTAGCCCATGCTGCAAGGTCTTCTTGGCTGTAAAATTTATCGACAGAAGATTTGAAAGTTCCATCTGCATTGCAGAATACATAAACCAAACCTTTTGCGCCTATTTGTGGACGTTTAACCCATTCGGTTAATTCATCCAATTGTTTTCTTGTATAGTTTGAGCAACCGCTAGCGCTGATGGCTAATACCGATTCAGCTGCATCGAAAACCGGGAATCCTTTGCCTTCCGTTAATGACTTAATTTCGTTGAACTCCATACCAAAACGAATGTCTGGTTTGTCGTTGCCATAACGCCTCATCGCTTCTGCATAGGTCATGCGCGGCAAAGTTCCAATATCAAAACCTTTCACTTCTTTGAATAAATGCTGAACCATCCCTTCAAATAAATTCAGGATGTCTTCTTGTTCAACGAAACTCATTTCGCAATCTATTTGGGTAAATTCAGGTTGACGGTCGGCACGCAAATCCTCATCCCTAAAGCATTTTACAATTTGATAATAGCGGTCAAAACCACTTACCATCAACAACTGCTTGAAGGTTTGCGGACTCTGGGGTAAAGCGTAAAATTGACCAGGATTCATGCGGCTTGGCACCACAAAATCGCGTGCTCCTTCTGGTGTCGATTTAATTAACACAGGAGTCTCAACTTCTATAAATAATTTGTTGTCTAAATACTGCCTGACTTGTTTGGCAACTTGATGGCGTAAAATTAAATTTTGACGCACCACATCGCGACGTAAATCGAGGTAACGGTATTGCATGCGCAATTCGTCGCCGCCATCTGTATCATCTTCAATCGTAAACGGAGGCGTCAATGAAGGGTTTAAAATACGCATTGATTCAACCACCACTTCAACATCTCCAGTTGCTAATTTTGGGTTTTTATTGCTGCGCTCAGTCACTTTACCTTGGACTTGCAAAACGAACTCTCTTCCCATTTTACGGGCCTCATCCAACAATTCCTTGTTGTATTCCTCGTTAAAACTCAATTGGGTAATTCCATATCGGTCTCTTAAATCGATAAAAGACAAAGCACCAAAATCTCTGCGCTTAGCCACCCAGCCAGATAGGGTGACCATCTGACCATTGTTTTCTATTCTTAATTCTCCGCAATCGTGGGTTCTGAACATTCTGCAAAATTACGAATTTAAAAGATTCCTTTTAGCAATTTTTTAGAAAGCAAATTTATCCTTAAAAGTTTAGTTCTTTTATCCATAATGTTAAGCACCAATAAGGCTATCAACATAAAGAATGAAAGAAATTAAACAAAAAAACCGAACATTGTAAGACTAAAATTGTTAAGCTACCAATGATCGGATATAGATTTCAAAAACAAGAAGAAGACTCTAACTTAGATCCTTTCGAAAAATTACTCCGAATTTTCAAAGAAATATTGGTTTATACCTCAGGCGATGTCGCCGATGCTATCGATTGGATGAATGAAATTGACAGAGAACACCACATCACCGACAATGCCTACGGAATGGGCGATTTTATTCAAGACCTTAGAAACAAAGGATATATAAAAGACAATGTTCAAAATGGCTCCTTTGAAATGAGCTCAAAAATGGAACAAAGCATCCGCAAAAGTGCCTTAGAAGAAATCTTTGGACAAATAAAAAAATCTGGGAAAGGCGAACACCAAAGCAATTTTACCGGCAATGGCGACGAATACTCTGCCGAGCAAAGAAACTTCCAATTTGGGGATGACTTATCACAAATAGCCATGACAGAATCTTTGCGCAATGCACACAGCATTATGACGGATGCTCAAGGTGTGATGAAAGAAGACGATTTTATCATCAATGAGAAAGAATTCAAATCGCAATCAAGTACCGTCTTGATGATAGACATTTCACACTCCATGATATTGTATGGAGAAGACCGAATAACTCCAGCCAAAAAAGTAGCGATGGCCTTGGCCGAATTGATAAAAATAAAATACCCAAAGGACACTTTGGATATTTTGGTCTTTGGCGACGATGCTTGGCAAATTGACATCAAAGAACTTCCCTACCTAAAAGTTGGGCCATTTCACACCAATACGGTAGCGGGGCTTCAATTGGCACAAGATATTTTAAGAAGAAGAAAAAACAAGAACAAACAGATCTTTATGATAACAGATGGTAAACCAAGTTGTCTAAAAGAAAATGGAGGATATTACATGAACAGCTTTGGTCTAGACCGAAAGATTGTCAATAAAACACTTAATGAAGCCGCTATTTGCAGGCGCTTAAAAATCCCCATCACAACCTTTATGATTGCACAAGATCCTTATCTTCAAAACTTCGTTGAGGAATTTACGGAAACAAATAAAGGGAAAGCATTTTACACCAGCCTTCACGGATTGGGCGAATATATTTTTAGAGACTTCGAAAACAACAAACGCAAGCATATATAGAACGAGATGAATACAGAGAAAATAAACACAATTGGCGCACTGAAGAAAAGTGGCTACAAAAGCGAAAGCATTAAAAACGAACTACGCAGAAACCTTATCACAAAGCTACAATCGGGCGAAGCAATATTCACCGGCATCCTAGGTTATGAGGACACCGTAATACCAGATATTGAAAGGGCTATACTATCAGGACACAGCATCAATATGCTCGGATTGAGAGGACAAGCAAAGACTAAGATAGCAAGACAAATGGTCAATTTACTTGATGAATATATTCCGTATGTAACTGGCAGTGAAATAAACGATGACCCATTGAATCCAATCTCAATTTTTTCAAAAGAAATCATAAAAGAATTAGGCGACAAAACCCCTATTTCTTGGTTACACCGCAATGAGCGTTATGTGGAGAAACTAGCGACACCAGATGTTTCGGTTGCCGATTTAATTGGCGATTTAGACCCAGTGAAAGCCATCAACCAGAAACTTAGCTATTCAGATGAAAAAGCCATACACTTTGGTTTGATTCCAAGAAGCAACCGTTGCATTTTTGTGATCAACGAATTGCCCGATTTGCAAGCCCGTATACAGGTAGCGCTTTTCAATATTTTGCAAGAAGGCGACATTCAAATCCGTGGTTTCAAATTGCGTTTACCTTTAGACATTCAGTTTGTCTTTACAGCTAATCCTGAAGACTACACCAACAGAGGAAGCATCGTAACACCATTGAAAGATAGAATTGGCAGTCAAATCATCACCCACTATCCTAAAACGAAAGACATTGCAAGAGATATTACACGACAAGAAGCAAAACTTAAACCCGAACAAATTGCCATGGTGCATGTTCCATTGCTCATAGAAAACATTATTGAGCAAGTGGTTTTTGAAGCGCGAAGCAGCGAATATGTAGATGCAAAAAGTGGCGTATCTGCAAGATTAAGTATCTCCGCATATGAAAATGCGGTCAGTTCTGCAGAAAGAAGGGCCTTATTGAGTGGCGACAAAACCACAAACGTTAGGATTTCTGATTTGCAAGGCATTATCCCAGCCATTACAGGAAAAGTCGAAATGGTATATGAAGGCGAACAGGAAGGTCCTTTAAAAGTGGCGCAAAACCTATTGGGGAAAGCGATCAAAACTACTTTTATTGAGAGCTGTCCCCCATTAGAAAAAGCAAGTAAAAAATCGAAAGAAGGTGCAAATCATTACCAAGACATTACGGCTTGGTTTGACGACGGCAACCACCTTGATTTGTTAAACATGAGCAGCGACAAAATTCATCAAAAAACACTTGAATCAATTCCTGCATTAAAAGAATTTGTAAATACCCACTTCCCGTTAGCAAAACCAAACGACAAATTGCTAATGATGGAACTGGTATTATTTGGTTTGAGCGAAAACAGCAAGTTAAGCAAGCACCATTTAGAAAAATCAATCAGCTTTAGAGATTTATTCGGCAGTGTATTTTCAGGATTTTCAGAATAGTGTAAAATGAAAGAACTTGAAGACCACAAATGGTTTCCCAATTTATTGAGAAACTTCCAAACCGAATACATTGGGTTTGTGGTCAAACAGTTTAATATTTACAAACCATTTATAAAAACCTTGTCCCAGAAAAAGGGCAAAAGCATGGTAGATTTATGCTCTGGTTGTGGCGAGCCAGCTGCTAGTATCTTCACTAAATCCAATGCTCTTGAGCACTTAAACTTAACAGATAAATTCCCTTCACTTCATTTTCCAAACAGCTCCAATATTACATATTTGCAAGAGTCAAAAGATGTTTTGGAAATGGATTTTGAAGCGGGTAAAACCTATACCATGTTCAATGCTTTTCACCACTTTAGTGAAGAAGAGCAAAGAAGTATTTGCCATAAAATCACAAACGCTAATGCGAGCGCCTATTTTGTAGAAATCCTTTTTCCAAGTCCATTACACCTTATAAAAACATTGTTTGCAACCACAATTGGTGTTTTGGTTTTGAGCCCTTTTATAAAACCTTTTTCTTGGAAAAGACTTTTGTTTACCTACATTATTCCAATTAATATTCTAAGCATAAGCATAGATGGCATCATTTCAGTTTTCAAGTCGAAAACAGTTAAACAATACCAAAAAAGTTTAGGCTACAACAAAGTGAATGTTTTTGAAATCAAAAATTTATTGGCTCCCCTACTCGTTATTCAAATTAATGAAAGCAATTAAGTCCTTCATAAAATTTAGCAGACCCCACACCATTGTTGGCACCTGCATCAGTATTGCAGCTTTGTATGCCATGGTTTGTCAGTATTCAGAACTAAAGCATCTTTCAATCTTATGTATATCAATTTTCGTTGGATTGACTTGCAATATTTTCATAGTTGGCATCAATCAAATTGTAGATGTTGAATTGGATAAAATCAATAAACCATTTCTCCCTTTGGCTACAGGAGAAATAAGCATTAACAGTGCAAAAATTATTGTTTATTCTTCAATGGTCTTAAGTGCCATAAGTGCATTGTATTTAAGTCCTATTTTACTTGTAATTGTATGCATTTCTATGTTTATCGGCTGGGCCTACTCTTGTCCTCCACTTTCGTTGCGGAAGCACCATTTACCAGCTGCATTGGCCATAAGTTTAGTCAGAGGCCTCATGGTCAACATTGGTGGTTATTTGGTTTTTAATATCTTGATCAACAAAACCTATGAATTCAACATAGACATCTTGGTATTAAGTGCTTTCATCATTGCCTTTAGCATCGTCATTGCTTGGTTTAAAGATTTGCCAGATATGGAAGGCGACGAAAAATTCAAGATTAAATCATTGGCTATTTTGTACAGCCCGAAATTCACCCTAATAGCTGGGAATATCCTGATTTTATTGGCCTATACATTCAGCATTTATCAATATTCAACTCTATTACACACCAAACATTACCGTATTTTATTTATCGGCCATATCATATTGATGGCATTGTTTGCGCTCAATTTATCGGGTTTAAAAACCCTGAATAAACAAACAGCCAAAACTTTTTATAAAAAGTTTTGGCTGTTTTTCTTTGCAGAATATATCTTGTATTTATTCGCTAATTTATAATTAGTCCTTCTTCGGTGGCTTAGCAAAAGCATCTCTCATTTCGGTATCTGCTTTCATATTTTGCATGCGGTAATAATCCATAATTCCTAAGTTGCCACTTCTGAAGGCTTCACTGATCGAGCGTGGAATTTCAGCTTCCGCTTCTATCACCTTTGCGCGAGCCTCTTGTGCTTTTGCCTTCATCTCTTGTTCAAGCGCAATTGCCATAGCACGTCTTTCTTCCGCTTTTGCTTGTGCAATATTTTTATCCGCTTCTGCTTGATCCATTTGCAATTTTGCACCTATATTTTCTCCAATATCAATGTCGGCAATGTCGATGGATAAAATTTCAAATGCAGTACCAGCATCCAAACCTTTCGCCAAAACACCTTTAGAAATACGGTCTGGGTTTTCTAGAACTTCTTTGTGGTTTGCTGCAGAACCAATGGTGGTTACGATACCCTCACCAACACGCGCTAAAACGGTTTCTTCACCGGCGCCACCAACCAATTGAGCGATGTTAGCACGCACTGTAACACGTGCCTTTGCAATTAATTGAATACCATCTTTTGCAACTGCGGAAACAGGTGGTGTGTCAATAACACGGGGGTTAACGCTCATTTGCACAGCATCAAAAACATCACGACCCGCAAGGTCAATTGCAGTAGCAGCTTTAAAATCCAATGGAATATTTGCCTTGTCCGCACTAATAAGCGCAGCAACTACTTTCATTACATTTCCACCTGCTAAATAGTGGGCTTCTAACATATCACTGTTGATGACCAAACCAGCCTTGGTTGCATTCACCAAACCTTTAACAATAATTTCTGGTGGCACTTTCCTCCAACGCATAAAAATCAAATCAAGCAATGAAATTTTGACTTTTGATAAAATGGCCGAGAACCAAAGTCCCAGTGGCACAAAATATAAAAAGATGAAGAAGACGATAACGATCATAATTAGACCGCCTACGCCTAAAAAGTAGGGAGGTATTTCGAGTATACTCATAATGAAATTTGTTTTACGTATATTTTATTGTTTTCAATTTTAATGATTTCAACGAAGGCACCAGTTTCAACCAATTCACCCATGGTGCAAACCTCGATGCTGATTTGATTCCATTGCATCTTCCCACTCGGACGCAAAGCGCTTAATGTGGACCCTGTGTCACCAATTTTAACGTCAGGCAAATGGTTAACCTTGCTGTCCATTTGTTGGTGCAAGGAAACTTTGTCCCACACGCCACTTTTTACCGCAATGGCAATACAGGCAATCAACAAAAGCACAAGACCACCAAGCGCCAAATGGCCTGAAGTGGTTCCATAATCGTTGTAGATTTTATAAACGGCATAGGTCCAAGCAACGCCACCCAACAAACCGGTAATAAAACCAGGGGTAACGAACAACTCGAGCAAGATTAAAATCAAGCCGAGAAGAATAAGAATGACAATGATGGCGGTAACCATAAGAACTGTTTTATAAAGTTTTTAGAACCTCTTTCAATGCGTCCAAATTTGGAACATCACCAGCACTTTCTAAAACTTCTGCATATCGAACTATACCCTCACGGTCAATCAAAAAAGCAGAACGTTTTGAAACGCCTTTCATATCCAACACAAAAGTATCGTACAATGATTCATAGGCTTGTGAAGTTGTTTTGTTAAAGTCGCTTAAGAGGTTGAAATTCAAACCTTGTTCTTCTTTAAATTTACCCAAAGTAAACAATGAGTCTACCGATATGGCTAAAACCTCAGCATCCATTTTACCATAGTTGCTAATGTCATCACGAACACCACACAATTCAGCTGTGCAGGTTGATGTAAACGCTAAAGGGAAAAACAAGATTACCACGTTCTTTCCATGGTAAGAGGACAAATTGATTGCTTGTTTTTCGGTGTTGAATAAAGTAAAATCTGGTGCGGTGTCTCCGATATTTAATGGCATATTATTAATTTAAAAATGTATTGCACGAATGTAAGAATTATTGATTTGATTTGTGAATTAATTTTGAACATTCGACAAAAAGCACTCTATATACTTCTAACGTTATTTGCTCTATTTAATGGGGTAAAATGGGCAAGTCATTTTGTTCAAACGCCATACAATCCCCTTGACTTTAGAACGTATTATTTCAGTTCAGAATCATATTGGAAGGGAGAAAATCCATATAGTGATGAAACTCAAAAAAAATCAATGCTTGCATACAAGGATACGTCTGATTTACAAATAGAGAAACACCCCGGAGGCTTTCCGCATGCAACTGCTGTTTACGCCCCACAATTCATTTGGTTTTTTGGAATCTACAATGCCTTTGATTTTAAGGTTGCGAAACTTTTGAACTTTGCACTCAATATATTCTCAATCTTTTGGATCATACTATGCATCAAAAAATCCAATCCAGACTTAAAAACCTCATTGATTGCACTTTCAATTTTAGCCTTTAGAGGCACTTGGTATGCCTTAGACACCGGACAACCCTTGTTGCAAGTTTTCGCCATATGTTTGTGGGCATTTAGATTGTATCAAATCAATTCAAACCCCTTGCCCGTATCTTTCTTATTGGCTTTTGTATCCTTTAAATTCACCTTGCTATTGCCTATTAGTTGTTTGCTCTTTCTAGGCAAAGACAAAAGACATTTCATTTTATATTTGGGTTTGCTTGTATTGCTAAACTTCTCCGCAATCTTGTTTCACCATGATTCAAGCGGGTTGCTGCACGCATGGACAGAGAACATCAACAAATTATGGGCCTACCCGCATCAATTCAATTCATTAAATGGATTAAACATTGTTTCAAGTAATTTATCTGTTGCGCTTAAATACTATCTCGACCTACCACTTGGCTTATTAAAAACAAGCATGGCTGTAATTTTACTTGCTTGTTACATAATAACCGTATTCAAAAATAAGCATTTAAGCGATGGTCAAATTCTATTGTTTTTGGGATTAAGCAATCTTTGTTTTGGTCAACATCTTATTTACGATGCATTAATTTTGATTGCCTACAAACTGATAGCCATTAAAAACAACGAGTCGCTTAGCATCTTAAACATTGCGCTCTTATTGTTTTTGCTTTTACCAATAGGAAGTATAACAGACAGACTTAACCTGCCTGGTTTAAATTTCGGATTAAATTTACTTCTGTTTTTAAATTGGATTTGGCTTTGTTGGGATTATTTCTTTAAAAGAAACAAAGCGATAAAAAACCCAAGTTGAATAAGGTAAACAGGTAAAGACAATTTATTGCTAGAAAATTTTACCGATTTGATAAAGCAATACTGAATGATTAAACCAGAGACAAACCAACCGATGTAATTGTGCATGGGCACATCTATTGAATTCCAAGCCCATAGTTGATGGCGAATGGCAAACGGCTCGATAAAGAAGTCTAAAAAAACCATCAACAAAGCGGCTATGATTGAAGTAAGAAACGGCTCCTTGGAAATCATTTCAGCAACTTGCCGGGTGGTGTAAATGGTTGTTACCCATGTAACCATCATCATCAGTGGCGTATCCCAATAACTGTAGCCAAGTGTTGGGCCGTATTGATAAAAGCCAAAAACATAACCCGTCTTAACCCCAATTACTTCCAACAAATACCCTATGCATGCGATTAATAAAATTGAGGCCACGAAAACTTGGTTCCATTTTTTATGAAACAACATTAGTACAATTAGTGTAAATAGTAAATTCACCCATACCAATTGATTCATAAGTGAAACAGTTTGAGGAAAACAAAACCCTGTTAATCCAACTGCATAAATCAAAACCAATATCCAACCGGCATTCAGTGGACTGAGCTTCACCGCCATATTACTTTATAATTATTTCTGTTACGGCTTCATAACCCATGGCTTCATTGATTAAACCAATGGCTTTATCTTTATGGTAAATAAATTCATTTTTAACAATAGACGAATTAAAATAAACCGTCAATTCGCTGCCTTTCATATACAGACCAGTTGTGTGCTTTGCAATAGCCGCCCCCATTATTTTACTCCATTCCTGTTTAATGACACTTTCGTTCAAACCCTTTTTTATTTTTTTGTCGGATACGATCATTTGAAGCGCTTCTTCGAGGGTAAATGAGTGGTTTTGCTTCTTCTGCATGGCTGTTTTATAGGTCTACAAATTTGATGCTTTTATTCCCATTCTCAAAATGTTTCTTCACCCTTTCGGAATGGGTATCGGTTATTACTATTTGTCCAAATTGCTCAGATGACAGCAAATCGATTAATTTTTGAGCACGCTCCTCATCAATTTTTTCAAACATATCATCAAGCAACAAAATGGGTTGAGTGCCTAAAACATCAGAAAGGTATTTATATTGAGCCAATTTCAGTGCTATGATAAATGCCTTGCTTTGCCCTTGGGAACCAAATTTCTTGAGTGGGAAATTGTCAATTTCAAAAACCACATCGTCTTTGTGAACACCGGTATTGGTGCGTTCCAAAATTAAGTCCTTGTCAATATTGGCCTTTAACAAACTGGCAAAATCGCTGCTGTGAAGATCACTTATATAGTTGAATGTCAAAACCTCATGGCCTGAGGAAAATTCTTTATAGTATTCGCTAAAATATTGATTCAATACCGCAAGAACCTCTGTCCGCTTCTTGTAAATATATTGTGCCAAAGGTGCTAATTTCTGATCGTAGCTTTCAATTAAAATTTCATCAAAGTGTTTGTGTTTGGCAAAAATCTTCAATTGGCTATTTCTTTGCTCCAGTATTTTTTGGTATTCACTTAAGCTATTCAGGTAAACACGGTCAATTTGGGAAATGCAAATGTCTATAAATTTCCTTCGCACATCGCTGTGGCCAATAACCAATTCAATATCGTCTGGGGTAATCATAACGACGTTAACCAAACCGATATGGTCGATTAATTTATCGTACTGTTTATCGTTTTTCTTAAGCTTCTTCTTTTTACCCTGCTCCAGGGTAAGTTGCAAATCGATCTGTTGACCGTTTATAAATTGAGCAATTACCGAAGCCGTCGTTTCTTGGTGTTTTATCAGTTGATAATCGATGGAATTGAAATAACTTTTACAGGTACTCAATAAATATATGGCGTCCAAAATATTGGTTTTCCCCTTGCCATTATAACCCGTAATGCAAGTGATATCAGCATCAAAATCGAGTTTTAGGCTTTGATGGTTTTTAAATTGGAATAGAGATAAATGTTGTATACGCACTTTTTTGTATGATCAATTAATTTTGATTACTTTTGCCCCTAATTAAGAAAAAAATTATGGCCAAGGCTGCAAAAATAAATTTTAATAAGGAAACTTACCTCAAGTGGTACGAAATAATGTTGTTGGTTAGAAGATTTGAAGAAAAATCGGCGCAACTATATGGACAACAAAAGATCAAAGGTTTCTGCCACCTATATATAGGACAAGAAGCTATTGTTGCTGGGATGGTCAGTGCGACCACTAAAGACGACAAGTTCATTACCGCCTACCGCGACCACGGACATGCGCTTGCTTTAGGCATGAGTGCAGACTCCGTGATGGCAGAATTATATGGCAAAGCAACTGGGTGTACCAAAGGAAAAGGTGGAAGTATGCATATGTTCAGCAAAGAACACAATTTTCTTGGCGGACACGGTATTGTTGGTGCTCAAATCCCTATGGGTGCAGGTATCGCATTTGCAGAACAATATTTAGGCACGAAAAATCTTTGTGTATGCTTTATGGGCGATGGTGCCGTAAGACAAGGTGCATTGCACGAGGCCTTTAATATGGCCATGTTGTGGAAACTTCCAGTAATTTTCATATGTGAAAACAACGATTATGCTATGGGTACTTCTGTAGAAAGAACGACCAATGTGTTGGATATATACAAAATAGGTTCTGCCTATGAGATGCCATCATTCCAAGTGGATGGTATGAAATGCGAAACCGTTCACGATGCAATTTTTGAAGCTGCTGAGCGCGCAAGAAGAGGCGATGGACCAACATTCTTAGAAATTAAAACCTATAGATATAGAGGACATAGCATGAGTGACCCTGCTACCTATAGAAGCAAAGATGAGGTTGCCCATTACAAAACACTAGACCCACTAGAGACGACTAAAGAAACCATTTTAAAACAAAAATTCGCCACTGAAGCAGAATTAGAAAAAATGGAAGAGACAATCATAGAAACGGTTAATAAATCGGTTGAGTTTGCTGAAAACTCTCCTTATCCTGATGCATCTGAGCTATTTACAGATGTGTATGAAGGAAATTATCCGTACATTATGGATTAATCATAAAAAGTATTATTTTCGCAGCCCTTTCATTTAAATTATTTACAGATGAGCAACAACGAAATCATTGAAAACGAAGCAGAATACGTAGAGCAAGCTGGTGGCGATAATTCACCTTCTGGCTTAGGTCTATTTGTTGATAAAATCAAAAGTTGGTTAAACACCCAAAACAAAACCATGGTATACGGTATCGGAGCCATAGTTATTGGTGTTTTAGGATACATCGGCTATCAATTTCTATATCAAATGCCCCGCGAAAAAGAAGGTTTAACTGCAATATACAAAACGCAAGAACTTTTCGACGTAGATTCTTTTAGATTGGTATTGAAAGATGCACCTAAATTGGCTGATAAATTCAGCGGAACCAAAGCTGGCAATTTGGCGTCATATTATGCAGGAGCTTCTTACCTGTACACTGGCGATTATAAAAACGCAGTCGTTTACTTAGAAAAAGTTAGTTTTGATGACAAAGTAATGCAATACCAAGCAATCGGCTTATTGGGTGATGCACAAGTTGAAAACAAAGACTTAGATGCAGGTTTAAAAAACTATTTGAAAGCTGCTAAGAATTCAGAGAACGAATTTACAACTGTTTGGTTTTACAAAAAAGCGGCTCGTATTTACGAAAAGAAAAACGAGTGGAAAGAAGCTTTAGATGTATATGAAAAACTTAAAAAAGAATACAGCGAAAACGACGGTGTTCAAGAAATTGAAAAATACATAGCACGCGCTAAAGCGAAGTGCGACCAATACTAATATGGCGAGTACACTGAGAAATCTCTCTACTTACGATCCAAATGATATTCACAATGCCGAAGACAAAATCTTTGGCATTGTTGTTTCTGAATGGAACAGTGAGATCACGAATGCCTTACTAGATGGGGCTTTAGAGGCTTTAGAAAAAGCAAATGTTCAAGCACAAAACGTGCACATTAAATATGTACCAGGCAGTTTTGAATTGCCCTTTGGTGCACAACAATTAATTGACACAGTTAAACCCCACGCAGTGATTAGTTTAGGATGCGTTATACAAGGAGAAACCAGACATTTTGATTTTATATGTCAAGCGGTTGCCGACGGCATTATGAATCTGGGACTAAGCCACCGTATTCCGGTAGTTTTTGGTGTATTGACCACAAACGACCTAAAACAGGCCCAAGAACGCAGTGGTGGAAAACATGGTAATAAAGGATTTGAAGCAGGTATAACTGCTTTGAAATTAATTCAATAGAACTTTTTTTTGACATAAATTTGTCATTCAATTGTCATTTTTACTAAAATAGCCTACAGGTTTTTTTGGTTTTTTGATGATTTTGAGTAGTTTTGAGGTCTTGAAATTAACAGATCGTCATATGAAAAAAATCTACAAACCCCTGCTAATGACTCTTGTCATGCTGTTTACATTCAGTGTAAGCTTGCATGCGCAGATCAATTTAGCGCCTTCGGCAACGGCTACTTGCAATACGACAAGTGGTGGTACCACAACAGGTGGTGGCTGGAATTGGAGCCAAATCAACAACGGAACAATTTCTGCCTGCGGTAACCAAGAAGCTTTTATTTGGACACAGACTCCTCCCGCATCATCAGATTGGATGAATTGGGAATGGACGTCTGCCAAAAGCATCAACAAAATTATTTTCTACAATGCACTAACGAGTAACCCAGGTCGTACAATGACTGGTTGCACAGTGCAATATTGGAATGGATCAACATTTGTAACTTGGTATACAACATCAAGTTCACAACTTGGTCAACAATGCGTTGATTCTATTTCATTTCCAACCATTACAACCACCCAAATCAGAATTACTGATGTGAAAATGATCACAACTGGTCAAGCTTCAAATCCAAATTGGAGAGAAATTCAAATCATCAGCGGTCCAAGTGTAAACAACGATGCTGGTGTTGCCGCAATGGGAACATTAGACTTTTGCAACAACACACAAGCGCTTTCTGCTAGAGTATACAACTATGGCAAAAAGAACTTAGACAGTGTTAGATTGTATTGGTCAATTAATGGTACCCCACAAACCACCAGATACATTAAATCTAAATTGAAAGGTGGTAAAGACACAATCATTCCTTTGAATGCTTCTTATAACTTTACAAACAATACAACATATAAATTCAAACTTTGGACCAGCTTGCCTAATGGTACAGTTGACTCAGTTAAAGCAAACGATACTTTAAATTATACTTTAAACTTCTTTGGTAATCCTCCAGCACCAACTACGACTAGCTTTATTCAATGTGGTATTGGCAGACCAAGATTATCTGCTACTACAGGTGTGAGCACCGATACCATTATGTGGTACAGAACAGCTACTGGTGGTTCGTCTATTGGAATGGGATCTACAATTATAGGACCTTCAATCAGTGCAACAACAACATTCTATGCGCAAGCGATTCGTTTTGCGGCTAAGACTAAGTTGAGCAATGGCTTAACTGGAAATATCGTGGTTTCCTTTAACTACGCAGCATACAATGGTAACTACTTTGACTTAACGCCAACTAGTCCGGTAAATATCGACAGTATGGCTTTCCGTATTTACAACTACACGCCAACAACCAATTACTTATTGTATTACAAGGCGGGAACTTATAGTGGTTTTGAAACCAACTCAACTGCTTGGACTGCAGTTAATGGTGGTGGCGGAAGAGTGTATACAGCTGGTGGTCAAAACTTCATTAAAGTTTCAGCTAAAGGCTTATTGTTAAGCCCAGGCCAATCATACGGTTTCTATTTCACCATTGACCCTTCAACAGGTGGTGGTAATGATATTTATATGCAAGGTGGAGTAAATATTGGCAATGCTGACTTAAACATGACTGGTGGTAAATACGCTTATGGCTTATTTAGTTCAACCAGTTTTGGACCTACTTATACCATCGACTGTGAAATATTCTACAGCAAAGCTTGTATTAACAACACAAGAACACCTTTGGTTGTAACGGTTAAACCTCGTCCTATCGGTGCTGATGTGGTTAAAGGTTCTACCTTCAACGGACAATTCAGAGTGGGCGACATGACCACACCTGATATTGCGACTTTAGGTAAAACGGTTACTTATGAATTAACTCCTCCAACAGGTTATACCAATGCTGGACACGGTTCTACTTGGGTAATCAACAACGTGGTTGCTAAAACCAAATATGGCGCAATCGTTCCATCTACCGAATACACTGTTGTTGCACCTTCTAGTGCTGGTAATGGTTCAATTTCTTATGCGCCTAAAACAACTTACTTAGATAGCTTTATTACTTTCTCTACCAATTTCTCTGACTTAGGTCCACATTTCTGTGACTCTACAGTAAAAAGAACTTTGGTGGTAGCTCCGACTCCTTTCGTTAACTTCAAATTCCCTGCTTCTATCTGTTTAGGTGATGCAATTTTATTTGACAACGTAAGTTCTATCTCTTCAGGTAATGCTTCTTATACTTGGTATTTCGGCGACGGTGATACATCTGATTTACAAGCTCCAGTTCATGAATACTTAAGCCCAGGCGTTTACCAAGTTAAATTAAAAGCTAAGAGTACTCCTTGGAATGTATTACACGATACAACCATACAACTTGAAGTAGGCGAATTGCCTGCTGCTAAATTCAGAGCAAACAACAAATGTCAAGGTATTGCAGTTTCATTCCAAAACCAAACAACTGTTGGTAATGGTGCTTTGACTTACGATTGGGATTTCGGTGACAACACTGCGCATAGCACTGCTACCAACCCTTCTCATAACTATACAAAACCAGGTGGATACAAAGTAACCTTAAAAGCATCTGCTAACGGTTGCATTGCCATTGTAACCAAAAATGCATACAGCTTCGCAAGACCAGTAGCAAACTTTGCTGCACCTCTTGCCCCAGTTTGTGCTAAATCAGATGTATTAATGCCAAACACTTCTACAATTGCTCTTGGTAACCAAGGTGCTTTCTGGAGATTTGGTGATGGTAGCTCTTCAACTCAATTTGATGGCAACCATGCTTATGCAGCTTCTGGAACTTACGCTGTTAAATTGTTAGCGGTATCTGAATTTGATTGCAAAGACTCTATCACTAAAAACGTGGTAATCAAAGCAACTCCAAATCCAGCATTTGCAGGTAACCAATTCTGCGGTAAAATCCCTACAATTTTCACCAACTCTACTTTTGAAGAATTGCCTAGCCCTGTTTACAACTGGAGCTTCAGCGATGGTGTTACTTCTAGTTTGAAAAACGTAACCAAAACTTGGCCAACTGAAGGACCATTCTCTGCTACTTTAAAAGCTAGCTATAGCAATGGTTGTTCTGCTAGTTTAACCAAAGACTTCGAAGTATTGATTCAACCTAAAGCTGATTTTGATGTTCTTGACATCTGCTCAGGTGAATCTGCTGCTTTCGTAAACAAATCTAAAGGTGATAAAGGTGGCATAGTATACAACTGGGATTTCGGTAACGGAACTTACAGCACACAACAAGCGCCAATCAGATTGTACACGCCTACTGCAACTACTACTTACACTGTAGCCTTGGTAGCTTCTTATCCAGGTGCTTGTAGCGATACCATCAGAAAGACAATCACTGTTAGTGAGTCTCCGGTAAGTAACTTTACGTCTAAAGACCTTGGTTTATTAAAAGTAAGCTTTACCCCAACCAATACAACTTACAGCAAATATGAGTGGTTGTTTGGTGAAGGTGGATCATCTAGCGTAGTTAGCCCTACTTACCAATACCTATACACTGGCAACTTCAATGTAACATTGAAAACAACCAATGCTGCGGGTTGCACCAACTCAATCACCAAAAAAGCTGTTGCAACAACAAGCATCAGCAATGTAAACAACAACAACGGCATCAACATCTACCCTAACCCTAACGCAGGTAGCTTCACTGTAAGCAATGCGGATGGCAGTGCAATGAAAGTTGAGGTTTACAATGTATTGGGTGAAAAGGTTTACACCAAAACAAGCACTGAAGGTAGTTTGTCTGTTAACCTTGACGAAAATGCTAAAGGTATATACTTGGTTAAAGTAAC
>CANFXY010000046.1 GCA_947451105.1 Bacteroidota bacterium
CATAAAGAGATAGCGATAAGCAGGCTTATGCTGAGAACTATGATTATGGCTTTTTTTAAGCGCATATTATCGGATAGCCTTCATTGTTTTTAGAATATAATACAATGCATTTTCAGAACCGTCTTTTAATCGTAAAATAGCACTTGCACCATACATATTATCACTTGGTTTATCATCCAACATTTCAAACATGCCATAGCTTTCCATGAATTTAAACATGCCACCATCTTCTCCATTAGGATAGAGGTCTTTCACCTGACCCATTGCATCTTGAATTTTTATATTCATCGCCATGTTATGATTCATGATGTTGCTTTTGTCTTTATCGTTAATGTTGTTAAACTTGGTTTCATTCATTGCAATATTGGCGTCATTGGTAATAATGAAGGCATCTTCTTTCAAAACCATATACAGATTAAAAGGCATGCCATTGATCGCTTTTAATGTAATTACATTGTCTCTAAGCTTCATGAATACATTAAATTTGCTGATAATATCAAACAGCTTTTTTGCATTATCATAATTGCCAATAGACATTACCGCAAGCATTTTGGCTTGTTTTTCTAAACGCTCTTCAATTATTTCTTTGCGGTTAAAATCGTCGTCATACTTGTACGTTTTATAGCTAACTTTCATGTTTTCAAAGCCCGTGCAGGCAATGATTGCTCTGCCGTCTATTGTGTTGTACAGCATTTCTTTGTCAATAAAAGCATATATCAACTGCATGGCAGGAGCGATGTTTGCTAAATAATTGTCTTTAGATACTTGTGGTAAATTATTTAGAATCTCCGCATACATATCGCCATATAATCTGCCCATTTCTTTATTGTTAACCGCAATAGACATATACCCCAAAAGGTTTTTGCCATCTATGTATTTTAGAAGTTTCTTGTTCTGTTTTACATCAAAAATGGATTTGATATAAGTGAATGCTTTGTCGTTGTATGTGCTTTGGAATTTGATTGAGGCCGCTCCATAAAGAAAGTTCATTGAATAGAAAGCATTGATGCCTGAACTTAATAGGTTTTGATTGGGGATAGACTGCGCGCCATTGTACATGCTGCTGCCCCATAACAAACTGTTCATTCCGAAATTTGATTGGTAAAGCATGCTGCTGCTGTTTATGAAAATACTTACATCATCATTTTGCGTCAGCATTTTGCTGAAGTTTCTGTTTTTGTAAATTCCATCAACTTGCACTTGAACAAAACTTTCCATCAAGTACAACAAGTCTTTGTATTTGTTTTCTAAGATGGCTTGAAGTTTTTCTTCATATCTTTTATTGGCTAAATAGACTATCATGGTGTCCGCTACGTCCTTGTGGTCATCGGTCACTTGGTCGTATCTATTTAGTTTGCCTGAGTTTAGTTTTTCGTAATACAAACTGTCAACTCTGTAATTGTCTCTGCGCTTATCAACCTTGTAAGCAGAGTCATAAGCATCGAGTGCAATCTCTGTGTCTGAAGCCGATGAATAATAGTTGTAATCTTTGTTGAAAACCACCGCAATATTTCCGTTGATTGCAACAGATTCTTTATCACTTAAATAAAACACACCATTGATGCTGCTTCTTTTTTGGATTGATTTTTTGTTTTCACACTTTGCCATTAATTGTGCCTCGAATTTTTCAGGATTCTTAAGTGTGAAGACAAAAACACTTCCACTGGTTTTATCAATGGTTATTCTATACATAATCACATTGTTTGAGGCATTAATTCCATAAGTGTTGGTATTAAAAAGCGCATCATTGATGTTTATCAATTCACAGCCTTCATTGTAATACCCATAACTTTGCGATTTTAGTATTGGCTTTAAATACTTTAAATAGTTGATGTCACCACTCTTTTTATTGAGCTGTTCGATGTTCATGCTAAACACAATTTGAGCCGAACTGGGTACATAGTCATAAGCGTTTTGAGCGTTTGCTACAAAGGATAAGGCTAGAAAAATTAAGGCGTATATTAATTTCATTTTAGAATAATCGATGTTTTGAAAAGGTTGGGGTTTTTTATTAAGTCGGTGAATTTGTATTGCAACATCACTGCTTTTTTGTTTTGAGCAATTTTTGAAAAGCTGTTACTTGAAGATACGACTTCTTGATTGAAGCGGTAAATGCAGGTTACTTTGGCGTTGTTGAAAACACCTAGATTGTGGCTTGCGGCAATTTTTATCAAACTGTCGCCTGGGGTGTTGATGCGCTGGAAATCAGAATTCTTTTTTGAGAAAATTTGAGTAAAAGGGAATGTGATTTTATCGCTGCTGGTTTCGAGTGCATTGTGCATGGCATGGTTTAGCGCAGTGGTAGAATCGAAATCAAATTTTACAACAGCAATATATTGCTCCTCATCAAACGTGTAATAAACATTGTGAATGCCTGCTGTGTTTTTTAGTTTATTTGCAGCTATTCCCATATGGTTTTCTATTTCATATAGCTTTGGGATTTTTCGGCCCATGAAGGTGTCCAATTTCATCATGGCAGTGATCTTCTCCCTGCTCTGACTGCAATTGATGGTCACTGAATATTTGCCAGCTTTTTCAGTGGTGTAAGTAATTTCTTCAACTGCCTCAAAGCATGAACTTAATAAACTGAGAAAAAGGAAAAGACCAAGATATTTTGTCTTAGACATACCGGGGTTTAAGACAAGTAAATTTAGAGCGCTATGCTGAATCCAAATGATGCCTTGAACTGCACGCCTTTTTGGTAGGGGCTAAACAATGCAATGTTTAAGTCTTGATGGTTGTCTCCTGATACTGGAATAAAAATTCCACCACCAATGCCTAAGTCCATATAGATGTTTTCGAATATTGATCTGCGCATGCCCAACATGTATCCGAATGATACTGTTGTGGCACTGTGTTTTTGAACTACTTTGGTGCTGGTATATGGAGGAACGTTGCTGTATATGTAATCTAAGTGGTCAGCTGAAACTGTTTTGAAATTAGCAAAAGGAGCCAAATACACATTGCGTATATAGTTGTTTGGCTTTCTATAAAAACGGTATTGGGCTTCTAGTCTAAAACCACTCATGTTCGAATAATCATCTTTTAAGTCCAATGCACCCGCTTCTGAACTTAAGTAATAGCCAGCATTGACGTAAAAAGATTCTTTCTTTGTTGTTGCCCTTTCGTAACCCATTTCAAATCCACCAATGGTAAGCGCCAGAGGATTGAGGTGTATCATTTTTTTATACAAGCCGTTTTTGGTAACAGGCTCGTCAAATTTTGTTACAGCTGATAAACTCAAGGAGCTTAACGCCAAAGTCAGACTTAATAAAATGGATTTATTCATGGTTTGTTTGGTTTATAAAAAAGGAATTTTGCATACAAGAGCTTTGATGGCTTTGTCGCGAACTTCTATGAAAATTTCTGTTCCAGGTGCACTGTGGGCTGCATCTACATAACCCAATCCAATGGCTTTGTTCAAACTTGGTGATTGTGTTCCTGAAGTTACTTCTCCTATGACTGCTCCACTTGCATCTTTTATGTTGTAATGTTGACGAGGAATACCACGTTCAATCATTTCAAAACCTACTAGTTTTTTAGAAACGCCATTCTCTTTTAAAGATTTGTGGTATGCACTGTTAACGAAGTCTTTGGTGAACTTAGTGATCCAACCCAAACCTGCTTCAATTGGAGAGGTGCTGTCGTTGATGTCGTTGCCGTATAAGCAAAAACCTTTTTCCAATCTTAAGGTATCTCTGCAACCCAATCCACATGGGGTAATGTCAAATTCTTTACCTGCTTCAAAAACGGCATCCCATAATTTACGGGCATCTTTGTTGGCAACATACAATTCAAATCCACCAGCACCAGTGTATCCAGTGTTTGAAATGATAACATGCTCACAGCCTGCAACAGTACCAGTTTTGAACGTGTAATATTCCATTGGACCTAAATCCACTTCGGTTAATTTTTGAATAACTTTAATAGCGTTTGGGCCTTGTACTGCGAACAAACTCATGTTGTCGCTTAAGTTTTCCATTTGTACACCAAAAGTGTTGTGGGATGCAATCCAATCCCAATCTTTTTTAATGTTAGATGCATTAACTACCAAATAGTACTCAGTTGCACTGTGGCGGTATACCAATAAGTCATCAACAATACCGCCTGTGTTATTCGGTAAGCAAGAATATTGAACTTTGCCATCGCTAAGTTTTGATGCATCGTTGCTTGTTACCAATTGGATTAAATCCAAAGCTTTTTCGCCTTTCAATAGGAACTCACCCATGTGAGACACATCAAATACACCAACATTGTTGCGCACAGCCAAATGTTCTTGAATTAAATTGCTGTATTGCACCGGCATGTTAAAGCCAGCAAATGGCACCATTTTGCCACCAAGTGAAATGTGAAGGTCGTTAAGTTCTACGAGTTGTAATGATTGCGAGTTTTCCATATTAAAGGTTCAAAGATAATCATTTTTCCTAAAATAAAATGGGGCAGCAATTTGCTTGCAATTTGAAGCTTTTAAAATGGCGCTCTGCATTAAAATAGTGGAACAACAGCAAGATGGCTGAGTTGAGTTGGCCTCCGGAATATTTATAGATTTCGTTTATTGACTTTAAATTGAATATTCAACAACAGCTGTTAGAGGGTTTTAGGCTATAGAAATTATTCCACTTCTATGCCGTATTGGTACAATAAACCAGGTAATCCCTGAACCGAGAATTTTGCTTTTTTGATTTTGTTGATCTCAGGATTTATCGCATAATGAATGGCTGTTCTAAAATCGCAAGCCTCTAATTTCGTGTTGTCGAATGTTGCGCCCATCAAACTGCATTCATCAAACACCGCTTGGCTCAAATCGCACAAGGTAAAGTCCACTTCATGCAAACTGCAGTTCTTGAAAATGGTTTTCTTTAAACCCAATTTGTAAAAAGAGGATAAATCCAATTGGCAGTTTTCAAACCCCACTTCGAATAAAAATTCATTGCAATGTTCAAAGTGAACACCCAATAATTTGCAATCTTTGAATCGTATGTTTCGCAAAGCAACCCCATGCAAATTCACCATGCTAAAATTGCATGCATGAAATTCGCATTCTGAAAAATTGGAACCGCTTAAGTCTTGTTCCGATAAATTGCATTGGATAAACACACATTTGTCGAATTCACCAGGCTTAAAACCTTCAAGTGAAAAGTCAACGTTCTTAAATGCCTGCCCCTCTAAATCTACCATTACTTCTTACTTTAATTCCTTTGCCAAGAACCGTGCGGTATGGCTCTTTTTAACTTTGATGATTTCTTCGGGGCTGCCAAATGCCAAGATTTCTCCACCACCGCTTCCACCTTCAGGCCCCAAGTCGATGATGTAATCTGCAACCTTTATCACATCCATATTGTGTTCAATCACCAAAACGCTATTGCCTCTATCGGTTAGTTTTTGCAATACCTGCAACAACACATTGATGTCTTCAAAGTGCAAACCTGTGGTTGGCTCATCGAGGATATAGAAAGTTTTGCCGGTATCTTTTTTAGATAACTCTTCAGCCAGTTTTACCCTTTGGGCTTCACCTCCACTTAGGGTGGTTGAAGATTGTCCAAGCGTTATATAACCCAATCCTACATCCTTCAAGGCTTGAAGTCTGCGGCTAATGGTAGGCATGTTGTCAAAAAAGTCAACCGCCTGTTCAATTGGCATGTCCAAAACATCGTTGATGCTTTTCCCTTTATAACGCACTTCCAAGGTCTCTCTGTTGTATCGACGGCCATTGCACACATCGCATAAAACTTCAACATCTGGAAGGAAGTTCATTTGAATGATTTTGTACCCGCCGCCTTTACAAGCTTCGCAGCGACCGCCACTCACATTAAATGAGAATCTTCCTGGTTTATAGCCCCTGATTTTCGCTTCAGGCAACATGGCAAATAGGTTTCTTATGTCACTAAATGTGCCGGTGTAAGTGGCTGGATTGCTTCTTGGGGTTCTGCCTATTGGTGCTTGGTCTATTCGGATAACCTTGTCGATGTGTTCTAAGCCAGAGATGCTTTTGTGAGGCAGTACTTGGTATTTGCTGTTGTATACATGTTTGGCTAAAATAGGGTAGAGGGTTTCGTTGATTAATGACGATTTTCCACTACCTGAAACACCTGTTACACATACAAAAATACCCAATGGAATATCGATGTCAACATTCTTTAAATTATGGCCGGTGCAGCCTTTTAAACTGATTTGTTCTTTACCTGCTTTGCGTCGTTTTAATGGCACTTCTATGCTTTTTTTGCCATTGATGTATTGAGCGGTGATTGAATCGAGTTGAATAAACTCATCATAGGTTCCGAAAGCGCAAATTTTCCCTCCATGTATACCAGCCCTAGGTCCAATGTCAACGATATAATCGCATTGCTCTATCATGTCCTTGTCGTGTTCTACAACAATAACTGAATTGCCAAGGTCGCGCAATTCTTTAAGTGAATTGATTAGTTTTTCGTTGTCTCTTTGGTGCAAACCAATACTAGGTTCATCCAATATGTACAACACATTCACCAATTGAGAACCTATTTGTGTGGCCAAACGAATACGTTGAGCCTCACCACCACTCAAGGTGTTTGATGGACTGTTTAAGGTTAGGTAATCAAGACCCACATTGCAGAGAAATCCTACACGGGTTTTAATTTCTTTTATTATTTCACCTGCAATTATTCTTTGTCTGTCGCTCAGCTTGTCTAAAGCGGTGTCTAACCAATGGCTCAATTCTTTAATTGACATCATCGACAGATCGGCGATATTCAGATTTTCAAAACGGTAGTAAAGCGCCTCTTTTTTCAAACGTTTGCCTTCACACACTGGGCAAGCTTTGCTGTGCATGAATTCTTCAGCCCATTTGCTCAATGAGTCACTTTTGCCTTCATAATATTGCTCCTCAATAATTGGGATGATTCCTCTAAAAACCGTTTCAGTGTTAATGGTTTTTAATTCGTAATTCGTGTAGGTAATTGGAAACGATTCCTCGCTGCCATGCATAATGACGTCGATGATTTCATCAGACAATTTTTCCAAAGGGTCGGCCAAACTAAATTTGAATTTTTTAGCCAATCCTCTTAACTGTGCAAAAGTGAAGTTTTCACGCAATTCGCCAATAGGCAATAAGCCACCTTTGTTGATGCTCTTGCTGCGGTCTGGTATTATATTTTCAACGGCTACTTCACTAACAATTCCCAGTCCGTTGCAATTCGGGCAAGCGCCATAAGGACTGTTGAATGAAAATGTATTGGGTTGTGGTTCGTCGTAACTCAATCCCGTTTCAGGATCCATTAAGAATTGGCTAAAGAAATATACCTTATCGTCGGTATTGTCCATTACAGACAAAGTGCCTTTACCTACTTTAAAGGCTGTTTTTATACTCTCGTGGATACGGGTTTTATTGGCGTCGCTGGGTTCTATGCGGTCTATAACTACATCGATGTCGTGGATTTTGTAACGGTCGAGTTGCATGTCCACTTCGATTTCCATTAATTTTCCATCGACTCTAACTTTGCGGTATCCTTGTTTTCTGATTTGTTCAAAAAGTTCACGGTAGTGTCCTTTTCTTCCTTTAATCACTGGGGCTAAAACGGTTATTTTTTTCAGGCTAAATTGCTCAATGATTAAATCTAAAATTTGAGCCTCACTAAATCGAACCATTTTCTTTTCGGACAAATAGCTGTAGGCATCAGCGGCTCTAGCAAATAGGAGTCTTAGAAAATCGTATACTTCAGTAATCGTTCCAACCGTAGAACGCGGGTTTCTGCTAACAGTTTTTTGTTCAATGCTGATAACTGGAGATAGGCCATTGATTTTATCTACCTGAGGACGTTTCATGTCGCCGATAAACTGTCTGGCATAGGCAGAAAAAGTTTCTAAATAACGTCTTTGACCTTCAGCAAAAATGGTGTCGAAAGCGAGACTGGATTTTCCACTTCCACTTAGTCCGGTGAAAACCACCAACTTGTTGCGTGGAAAACTTAAATCTACATGCTTTAAATTGTGCTCTGCGGCGCCTATTATCTCTATGTTTTCCGATTGGTCCATGGTTGATTTTGACCTGCAAATGTCGGTGAATTTTGACTGAATAAAAAATAACTTATATTTGCCGAATAATCGTGTTTAAGGCTGCTGTCATATTTGTGTTTATTTCTTCGCTTTTGGTGCAGTCAGGCTTCATTTCTTTGTACACCGTTTCTGAAATCAGAAAGCATAAGAAGGTTGTTAAAACTTTGATGAAAGCGGAGTTGAAGAACGGTTTACACAACGCTGATTTAACTAAGTTTTCCGAAAAAGATCTTGAAAAGGCAAAATGGGAGCATTCAAAAGAGTTCTTTCTAGGTGCTGATAAATATGATGTTGTCAGAATAGAGAAAACGACAGAAGGTAAAATCTACCACTGTATAAATGACAAAAAGGAAATTGAACTTTATAAATCTCTAGAAAAAAACAAAAAGCAAAAAACGGTTTTAGACGATTTGCTCAAAAAGTTTTGTATGATTTATAAATTGCTTAAAAATGAAGAGAAAGAAATTACATCTCCTAAACAAGGGTTTTGTAGTTTGAAAAGCATTGATTATAAAAATCAATATGCAGCTTCATTGTATAGGCCACCAATTAAATTGAGTTAATTTATTCTTTTCAAATACGACAACCGTGTTTGAAGTTTCTACGCATTTTATTTCGGTAAAATGCTTTATCATTTCAATTTAATTTACAATGAAAAAAAATTTATTATTCGCAATATTTATATTGGGTGTTCAGGCTTTCGCCCAAACCATTACGGTTAAAGACAAGTCAAGTTTACAAGCGCTAGAAGGTGTTTCGGTAAACGCAAACTATCAAATCACCAATGCAAAAGGCCAATTGGAATTTGCATATATTCCAGTTGGAAAAAACGGGATTTATGTTTTCTCTAAAATCGGTTACTTCAGTGATTCATTAAACATCGACCAATTGAAAGCAATGAACTTTACAGTTTTGATGTCAGAACGTGCATACGACATCAATGGCTATGTTGTTTCTGCTTCTAAATTTGCAGAGAAATCTAGCGATATCGCTCAACAAGTGGCAGTAATTGACCAAAAGCAAATGCAATTTATGGGTCAAGCCAATACAGCCGATGTATTGCAACAGAGCGGTAGAGCATTTATACAAAAAAGCCAAATGGGCGGTGGTAGTGTTGCCATGCGCGGTTTTGAAGCCAATAAAGTTCTAATGGTTATTGATGGTGTGCGCATGAACAATGCCATATATAGAGGTGGTCACTTGCAAAACGTATTAACCGTTGACAACAATATGTTGGACAAAACAGAACTGTTGTTTGGTCCCGGTTCAGTGGTTTATGGCAGTGATGCCTTGGGTGGTGTGGTGCATTTTTATACCAAAAATCCGCTGCTTTCTACGGGCAATAAAACCTTAATTAAAGCTATGGCATTTACCCGTTTCGGTACCGCTATGAACGAGAAAACAGGCCATTTCGATTTTAACATCGGGTTAAAAAAATGGGCGTTTTTAAGTTCTGTAACGGTGAGCGATTTCGGTGATATGACCATAGGTAAACGCGGAACCAAAGGCTATGAAAGCTGGGGGCGAAGAACGTTTTATGCCGAGCGTTTTGGAAACAAAGACAGCATGGTAATGAACCCAGACTCATTTGTTCAAAACCCTACTGGCTATAAGCAATGGGACCTAATGCAAAAAGTATTGTTCCAACAAAATAAATTTGTAAGCCATTTGTTAAATGTTCAACATTCTAATACCAGCGATGTGCCGAGATATGACCGTTTAACAGAAATAAGTTTGGGTAAGCCAGCGCAGTCTACTTGGTATTATGGTCCTCAAACCAGAACCATGTTTTCTTATAAATTGGCGAGCATCAAAAAGACAATAGCTTTTGATCAAGCCAATATTATAATCGCTTATCAAGACATCAAAGAAAGCAGGCACAACAGAGGTTTTGGTGGGTCTAATATCACCCACAGAAATGAGCACGTTAAGGTGAGTACATTTAATGCAGATTTTCAAAAGGAAATAAGTTCAAAAAGTGAGTTGAGATATGGTGCTGAAATAACCCACAATGATGTGCAATCAAGCGCCAATAAAGAAAATGTAAATACGGGTGCAATCACAGCTCAAAGTACCCGTTACCCTGATGGAGGATCAATGATGAGAACCATGGCATTGTATGCAACCCAAAGTGCTTACTTCTCTAAACATTTAATTTTAAACACTGGAATTAGATTCACAAGCACTTACTTAAAATCAAACTTTATCGACAAAACATTTTTCCCTTTCTTGGGCAATAGCATCGTTCAAAACAATCAAAACACCAGTGGTAATTTAGGTCTTGTTTATTTGGGTAAAAATGATTTGAAAATTGCAGGAACTGTTTCAACTGGTTTCAGATCTGCCAATGTGGACGACATGACCAAGGTATTTGAAAGCACCAAAGGAAGAGTGATTATTCCAAATGCGTTTGTTAAACCAGAACAAACCACCAATTTGGATTTAACCGTGAACAAAACATTTAAGAAAAAATTAAATGTAGAAGTAAATGGCTACTATACCAAATACAGCAATGCTTTAACCCTTGGTAGGGCGCAATTGAATGGCAAAGACACCATTACTTTCTTGGGCGTAAACAGCCAAATTTATTCAACTCAAAATGCGCAAAATGCGTACATTTATGGAGGCTATTTTGGAATGAATTACGATGTCAACCAAAAGTTGAGCATCAGTGGAAGTGTAAACTATACCTATGGCAGAATTAAAACAGATACAACGAATTATCCGCTGGACCATATTTCACCAGTATTTGGCCGTTTCGGAGTGGTATACAAACACAGCAAATGGAAAGCTGAATTCTTTACCGTGTTCAATGGTGCGAAAAAATCTGCTGACTACAATTTGGTTGGTGAAGACAATGCACTTTATTCTGCTGATCCGCTTAAAGGATTTAATCCTGCTTGGTACACGCTTAATTTGAGAGGATTCTATCAAATCAATAAAACTTTACAAGTGCAATTGGCTGCAGAGAATTTATTGGACCAACACTACAGAACCTTCTCTTCAGGTTACAGTGCAGCGGGTAGAAATTTCATGTTTACCTTAAGAGGCAATTTCTAAAATTCAATCCCTCAAGGGGTTAAAATTTCTTGCTTATAAAAAGAACTTTGTGAATAACAAATCACAAAGTTCTTTTAGTTTTGTAGATTCTAAATTTTACAGGAATAAAAATATTTTTATGTCGTTAAATTTGGAATACTATTGAAATGAGTCACCCTCCGTATTTAGACAAATTAAACGAAACACAGCGCGAAGCAGCGATGTGCATTAAAGGTCCTGTAATGATTATTGCCGGTGCTGGTAGTGGGAAAACACGTGTACTTACTTACCGTATTGCCCACATCATTAAGGAAGGCAATGATGCGTTTAATATTTTAGCCCTTACGTTTACAAATAAAGCGGCTAAGGAAATGAAGCACCGTATTGAAACGGTTGTTGGTGGCGAAGCAAAGAATATTTGGATGGGAACTTTTCACTCTGTGTTTGCAAAAATATTAAGGGTAGAAGCGGAGAAAATTGGTTATCCTAAAGATTTTACAATCTATGATACCGACGATTCTAAAAGTTTAATAAAAACGATTGTCAAGGAAATGAACCTTGATGAGAAGTTATATAAACCAGGTGTTGTATACAACCGCATTAGCAATTGTAAAAACAGTTTAATCACCGCCAAAGAATACATTAAAATTCCAGAATTACTCGAAGCGGATTCTTCAACTGGAAGACCCTTGCTTTCCAAAATATTTGCAGCCTACCAAGCCCGTTGTTTTAAATCTGGTGCCATGGACTTTGATGACATATTGCTCAATACCTATGCATTGTTAAAAGGTCATCCAGATGCGTTGAACAAATACCAGCATAAATTCAAATTTATAATGGTTGATGAGTATCAAGATACCAACCTTTGTCAATATATGATAGTGAAAAGTTTGGCTGCCATGTATGAAAATCTTTGTGTTGTGGGCGACGATTCTCAAAGTATCTATTCATTTAGGGGCGCCAATATTGCCAACATTCTAAATTTTGAAAAAGACTATCCGGATTTAAATGTGTTTAAACTTGAACACAATTATAGAAGTACTTCAAATATTGTAAATGCAAGCAGCAGCATTATTGCCAATAACAAAGAAAAATTAGACAAGAAAATTTACACCGATAATCCAGAGGGTGAAAAGATATCGATCTTCAAATCGCCAAGCGATAATGAAGAAGGGAAGGCTGTGGCCAATAGTATTTTTGAAGAGAAGAATCAAAAGCAAAAAGCGAATTCTGATTTTGCGATTTTATACCGCACCAATGCGCAGAGTAGGTCCTTTGAGGAATCTCTAAGGAAATTAAATATACCTTATAGAATATATGGCGGTATGAGCTTTTACCAAAGAAAAGAAGTAAAAGACATGATTGCTTATCTAAGGGTTGTAGTCAATCCTAATGATGAAGAGGCTTTAAAGCGCATCATCAATTATCCTGCCCGTAAAATAGGGAACACCACCATTGACAAACTTTTGGTCTTGGCCGCTGAAAATGAAAAAACAATTTGGGGAATTTTATCCGAGGTTCATCGCTATCCAGTTTTGGGCTCGTCTGTTGCCCATTTGCGCGATTTTCATATGATGATCAGCAGCTTTCAAACCATGTTGAGTACTAAAAATGCATATGAAATAGCGGAATACGTTGCCAAACAATCAACTCTTCTGAAAACCTTGTATGAAGATAAAACCGTAGAGGGTGTTTCTAGGCACGAGAACTTGGTTGAATTGTTAAACGCTATGAAGGAGTTTACCGAAGATGACACCTCCGAAAAAGAAAAAGACTTGTCCGCTTTTTTGCAAGATATTGCCTTGTATACGGATGCTGACAAAGACGATGACGATAAAAATAAGGTAACCTTAATGACCATCCACAGCAGCAAGGGGCTTGAATTTAGGAATGTTTACGTTGTTGGTCTTGAAGAAAATCTTTTTCCGAGCCAGTTGAGTTTGAGTAGCAGACAGGAGCTAGAAGAAGAGCGCCGTTTGTTTTATGTTGCTGCCACAAGGGCGGAAGAAAAATTGACACTGTCATATGCGACCTCACGTTTTAAATACGGTAATTTAATTCCATGTGAACCAAGCCGTTTCATAGAAGAAATAGATTCTAAATTCCTAGATTATAGCGCTGTTCCTGGCATCAGAGAGCCATTGTTTCAAGCAAAACAAAAGTCGACAGATAAAGCTTTCGGCACTGGGTATGGAATGTTTGTAGGGAAGCAAACGGCCAGACCCTTGCCTGAAATTAAATCTTCAGAAAACTTCAAACCAAATGATGCGAGCGAAATTAAAGAAGGTCAATTGGTGGAACACCAACGTTTTGGTATGGGTGTAGTTCAAAAGCTAGAAGACAATGGAGACAACAAGAAAGCCATTATTAATTTTAATGAGGTAGGACAAAAGACCTTGGTCTTGAAATTCGCTAAATTGATGATTCATTCATAAAAAACAATACTTTTGCAAAATGAAAAAACACTTAATTATTATTTTATCTATTTTCAGTTTGTCCGCACAGGCGCAACAGCAAGTGCTTAAAAACAAAAGAGGGATTATGATATTACCGCAAAGAGGCAACTATTGTATTGGAATTAGCGCCAATCCTTTCTTTACCTATTTTGGAAATATGTTTAACAATTCAACCGCTTCTAATTCACCTTCTTTTACGTTTGCAAATTCAGAGCAAACAATTTTCGGGAAATATATGAAGACCAATACCATGGCATACAGAGCCAATTTTAGAATTGGAATTTCAAATACAAACAACGTATACAATGTTCTTGATTTAAGTCCAGGTGCCGCTCAAAATGCAACTGTGAGTGATGTGTTTAAGCACAGGAGCAAAAACATTGGATTAAGCTTTGGCGTTGAAAAACGAAAAGGAAGTACCAGAATGCAAGGCATATACGGAGTTGAAGGGTTTGTCGGTTTTAGCTCGGGAAAAGACAAATACACGTATGGGAATAAATTGGAAAATTTGGACACAGGGTTTAGAAGGTTGACAGAATTTAGTCTATCTAATTCATTTTCAGTTGGTTTAAGGGGTTTTGTGGGTGTGGAATACTTTATTGCCCCTAATTTTTCTATTGGAGGAGAATTGGGCTATGGACCTAATTTTACCTTCAATTCAGCGCCTAAACAAAGCATCGAACAGTATGATTTTGCAACGGGTACAGCCACTACTGAGACAAAAGAAGTTAATCCTAAAACGCAAAATATTTCATTAGACACGGATAATACAAAAGGAATCGTAAAGTTATTGTTCTATTTCTGATTTCAGAATCTTATTGAAAATTAATGAGTTTAGCTATATCTTTGCACTAAAATTTAAAGTAAAATGACACGCTTAAAAAATCTATCGTTGGTATTGGTTTCAGCCTTAGCCATTGTTTTCACAGGTTGTAAATATGAAGAAGGTCCAGGAATTTCTCTTAGAACTAAAAGAGACAGAATAGCAAACGAGTGGAAAGTTGCAGGTTACCAAATTGATGGAACTGAAGATGCTGCCGCTAAAAAAACATTTATCTCAGCAGGTGATTCAATTGAGCTGATTTTAGTTATGACCAGAAACTACACATATGCTATGGATATGTCATATGTAGATGGTTATGTTTCTCCATCTGGCGACAAATTATTAGCACCTTCATCTTTGGATACAAGAACATACAGAGATATATCTAGTGCCTTCGCAGCAGGAAATGCACTATGCCAAAAACTATACAAAGGCGGTAAATGGGCCTTCGGAGATAAATATAAAAGCATTAATTTCGGAGCGAACGGCAATGGTGATTTGTCATACCAAGTGGGTAAAGATACCTCAATCTTTAAGTCTAACATCATCATGTTGAAGAATGATAACTTGAAAATGGAGTTTGAAATTGGGGGCAAAAAACACTTAATTTCGTTTGAACCTAAAAACAAAGAAATAATTAAAGATTAATCTTTTTAAGAATATTTGAAAACCTGCAAACCAAGTTTGCAGGTTTTTTTTATTATGGAGAAATACATCTACCTTTGAAAAGCAAATATGCCCGAATTATTTCATTACAATACACAAGCTAAAAAGCTCATTATTTCTGAATACGGACGTTCATTCCAAGATATGGTTGAACATGTTCTAAGTATAGCAGACAAAGATAAAAGACTTAAAATGGCTGATGCCCTGATTTCTGTGATGGAGATATTAAATCCTACGGTCAAAGAACAAGCGGATTACAAACAGAAGCTTTGGGACCATCTTTACATAATATCCGATTACAAATTGGACGTTGATGGTCCATTTCCTATGCCTGAAAGAACCAAAAGCGCCCAGAAGCCTGACAAAATTGAATACCCGTCTCAACCGATTAAATTTAGATTCTATGGACGCAATTTGCAATTCATGGTGAACAAAGCTACTGCAATTGAAAACCCTGAATTACAAGGCGAATTCCTGAACCTATTGGCTTCGTTTATGACCAATTCTTCACGCAATTGGAACAATGAGAATTTAAGCAATGCTCAGTTGGCAGAGCACCTTGAGGTCATTTCTCAAAACAAACTAAAGGTAAATCCTGAAGAACTTGAAATTACTTTGGAGCAGAGAAAGAAGAAATTCTTTAAACACCCTGGGCCAGGAAGCAACAACAAGTTTCACAACAACAAAAACAAAAAGAATTTTTACAAAAAATAATTAGAACGGCATGTCTACGTTTAAAGTTACTGGGGGCAAGAAACTCCAAGGTGAAATTATCCCTCAAGGCGCAAAGAATGAAGCTTTGCAAATTTTGTCAGCCGTTTTACTTACCGATCAGGAAATTACCATACACAATATTCCTGCAATACGAGATGTTCTAAAATTAATAGAGCTCCTAGGCGAATTAGGCGTCGAGGTTAAAAAACTGAGCGAATCTTCCTACACGTTTAAAGCAAGTAGCATCGATTTAGAATACCTTAATTCTGCAGATTTTAAAGCCAAAGGTGCCGGACTTCGTGGTTCAATCATGATTATTGGGCCATTGTTGGCGCGCTTCGGAAAAGGTTATATACCTTCTCCTGGTGGCGATAAAATTGGAAGAAGAAGACTTGATACCCACTTCATTGGTTTCATGAAGCTAGGGGCCAAGTTTGAATACCTAGCAGATGAACAGTTCTATAAAGTAAGTGCCGAAAATGGACGTCTTAAAGGCGCCTATATGTTGCTAGATGAAGCATCAGTGACAGGGACAGCCAATATCTTAATGGCTGCAGCGCTTGCAGAGGGAACAACAACCATTTACAACGCTGCTTGTGAACCCTACCTTCAGCAGCTGTGCAAAATGCTTAACCGCATGGGCGCAAAAATATCTGGTATCGGTTCTAATTTGTTAAGTATAGAAGGTGTTGAATTTCTTGGAGGTACTGAGCACACCATGCTTCCTGACATGATTGAAATTGGTAGTTTTATAGGCTTGGCGGCAATGACCGAAAGCGAGATTACCATTAAAAATTGTCAGATATCTGAATTGGGTGTTATACCAGATACTTTCAGACGCCTTGGCATTCAAATGGAATTTAGAGGCGATGATATTTACATCCCTTCTCAAAAGAACTATCAAATTGAATCATTCATAGACGGCAGTATTCTAACCATTGCTGATGCGCCATGGCCTGGTTTTACCCCCGATTTAATTAGTATTATATTGGTAACTGCTACCCAAGCAAGAGGCAATGTGCTGATTCATCAAAAAATGTTTGAAAGCCGTTTGTTCTTTGTCGACAACCTGATAGATATGGGGGCTAAAATTATCTTGTGTGACCCACACCGTGCAAACATCATGGGCTTGGATAAGAAAGTGCCGCTTAAAGGTATTACGATGAGTTCTCCAGATATTCGCGCAGGTGTTGCTATGCTTATCGCAGCAATGAGTGCCAATGGTGTCAGTACCATAAAGAATATTGAACAAATAGATAGAGGCTATCAGTTTATTGACCAACGTCTAAACCAAATTGGTGCGGATATTGTAAGAATTGATTAAAAGACCCCCTTCGGTATGAAAAAGTTTATTTTCTTATTCAGTATTTTGCTTTCAGCTTTGATGCTTTCACAAGGCTTTACCAAAGCAGATGCATTGTCGCCCAATGTCAAACACAGCGATACCTTTGACTTAAACAAATACAAAGGTAAAATTGTGGTTTTAAATTATTGGGCTTCATGGAGTAAAACCAGCCGCAATGAAAATAAAACGCTTTTACACGTTTACCAAACATTTAAATTAAATCCAAAGGTTGTATTTGTTAGTGTTTCTTTAGACATCGATGAAGCCTCATGGAAAGCTGCGATCGAAGAAGATGAATTGGTTTGGAAAGACCACTTCTGTGATTTCAAAAAATACGATTCTCCGATGGCTCTGAAATATGGGGTAACTACCTTGCCTAAGTTTATTGTTTTTAATGGCTCTGCTAAGCAAGTATACAGTGCCAGCAATACCCACGAATTAGAGGCTAACGTCAGCAATTTGCTGAAATAATGCCATTGCTTTTTCCTTTTTAAATTTATTTCTGTGAAATTTCCGACATTGTGTCAGTTTTGTTGGCTTGGCAATGTTTTTGACAAGTTTGTGGAGTATGACCGAAGAGCTAAATAACTTAGAAGAAAATCTAGAACAAGAATTGCCTTTACAGGAAAATCCTCAAGATGCTTCCGCAGAAACAACTGAGACAGCTGAAAACGAATTGGAAGTGCTTAAAAAGCAAGTCCAAGAGGCCAATGATAAATATCTAAGATTGTATGCCGAATTTGACAATTATAGACGCAGGTCTGTAAAGGAGAAATCAGAAATTCTACAAACCGCTGGTAAAGATGTCATGTTGGCTTTATTGCCTGTCATAGATAATTTTGAACGCGCTCAAAAATCGAGTTCTGCCAATAGTTTTGAAGCCTACAAAGAAGGTGTTGAGCTCATACACAACCAATTCAATTCAATATTAAATGCAAGAGGTTTAAAAAGTATTGAAAGCGTTGGACAAGAGTTCAATGTTGATTTACACGAAGCCATAACCAATATTCCTGCACCAAGCGAGGATATGAAAGGCAAAGTAATTGATGAGACTGAAAAAGGGTATACCCTTAACGGCCATGTGATCAGGTTTGCAAAAGTGGTAGTTGGCGAATAAATAAGTATATATTTTGGCAAAAAGAGATTTTTACGACATACTCGAAATAACAAAGAGTGCTTCAGCGGATGAGATTAAAAAGGCTTACCGCAAAATGGCTATCAAATTCCATCCAGATAAAAACCCTGGTAATAAAGAAGCCGAAGAGAAATTTAAAGAAGCTGCAGAGGCTTACGAAGTGTTAAGCGATGCCCAAAAGAAGCAACGCTATGACCAATACGGTCATGCGGGTGTTGGTGGTGCTGCAGGTGGAGGGTCTTATGGTGGAGGCATGAATATGGATGACATATTCAGTCAATTCGGTGATATCTTCGGTGGCGGTGGTGGTGGTGGTTTTGGCGATTTCTTTGGCCAACAAGGTGGAAGAAACGGTCGTACCCGTGCCAACGTTGGCAGCAACATCCGTATTAAATTAAAATTGTCTTTCATCGACATTAAAAATGGTGTCGAAAAGAAAATAAAATACCGCAAACAAGTCCTTGCAAAAGGCGCAACTTTTAAAGATTGTACAACTTGCCGCGGTACTGGTCAGGTAAACCGTGTAACCCAAACTTTCTTAGGTCAAATGCAAACCGTTTCTGCTTGCCCACACTGTGGTGGAAGTGGAAAAACCTTATCTAACAAACCAGCAGGAGCCAATGAACACGGGCTGGTGTACGAAGAGATTGAAACAACCATCAAAATCCCTGCAGGTGTTCAAGAGGGTATGCAATTGTCCATCAGCGGCAAGGGCAATTCTGCACCAGGTGGAGGAATTGATGGCGACTTGCTCATTCTTGTTGAAGAGGAAAAACACCCCGAGCTAGAGCGCCAAGACAACCATGTTATTTATAATCTTGCTATCAGCGTTACCGATGCCATTCTTGGATGCAGCATAGAAGTGCCAACGGTTGATGGTAAAGCAAAAATCAGTATAGAACCAGGTACCCAAAGTGGTAAAGTTCTTCGCCTTCGCGGCAAAGGCTTCCCTGAAGTAAATGGATATAATACCGGCGACCAACTGATAATGGTACATATTTGGATCCCTAAAAAAGTCAGTTCCGAAGAAGCGGATCTTTTGAAAAAATTAAAAGACTCTGAGAACTTCTCGCCGAAAAATGCGAAGAGGGAGAAGGGGTTCTTTGACAGAGTGAAAGACTGGTTTTAGTAATTGGGATTTTGGGCTGCCATCTGCGGCGTTGTGCTCATTCAAAAAATGCTCATGTGCAGTAGCACACTGCGCTTTTTCTCATTTCGCACGCCTAGCATCTGTTGCCCTAAATCCCAATTACCATTTTTGGAATTTTGTGCGAGCGTCTGTGTCGTTGCGCTCACTCAAAAAATACTCATGTGCTTTAACAGCAAGAGCTCTGCACGAGATCCCGCTCAAAACTGCGGGAATCATACAGGGTGAAACAAGGAGTCCCGATTACTATGACATTTGCAAATTATTTTTAAAACTTTTTTTGTTGGTAATGTATAAATCCATGTCAAATAGTTGTTCTTTTTTAACTAAGTCAAAAGCAAGTTTTGCGATTTTATTCGAAATGGAATTCATAATCCAATTATG
>CANFXY010000047.1 GCA_947451105.1 Bacteroidota bacterium
AAATTAAAAATGACCGTTATTGCAACGCAAAACAAAGGTCAGCGCACCGAGACAACTGTTAATGGTGGGGCTCAAATTACCAATTTTAACATTCAAGCCCACAACTATGATCAAAATAGACACTACTTCTTGTCTGAGTTTTTCAAAAACCAATTTGACGAGGCAATGTCTACCTTGCCATTGATCAATTCAGGTATTGTAATCAACCGTGTAGAAGTGTGGGTAACCAACCGCGGTGGTAGCTACGACAATACCCGTGATGTATTGGCCTTAATGGATATTGGGGAAAAATCTCCATACAATAAGACTTTGATCAATGGAACGCTTAATCCTGTTTCAGACAATCTTTCAAATTCACAATATTCCGATTTAACCAATGCTGCAGCTAAAGATTTAATCAGACAATCGAAAACCTCTATTGATGCGATTAACGCCAACTTCCCAAATCTAAAACAAGGTTTTGATTATGAATTGTTGACCTATGCAAAACAGTTGGGAGAGAACGATTTTACAGTCAACCAAAAACTTGGATACATTTCATTAAATACGGCACTTAACAACGATGAGATTTTAGGTGTCGCCTTTGAGTATACCTACAATGGGGTTCCTTATAAAGTAGGAGAGTTCGCCTCTGAGATTTCTAGCACCAGAGAAGATTCAAAAGTGTTGATGGTGAAAATGTTAAAGAACAACATCATCAGAACAAAAATTCCAATGTGGGAGTTGATGATGAAAAACATTTATTCATTAGGCTCTTTTAACATCAATGCCAACGACTTGAACTTTAATGTGATTTACAATGACGACCCATCGGGTGCCGATTTGAATTACATGCCGGTGAATGCCTATCCAGAATTAAGCGGTGGAACACCATTGATCCGTGTTATGAATATGGACCGCATCAACAGACAAGGTGAGGCTAAGCCTGACGGGGTGTTCGATGCGATTGAAGATGTTACCTTTCAATCAAAAAATGGCCGTGTGATTTTCCCAGTGAGAGAGCCATTCGGCAACCACTTAAGACGCAAGTTTAACGGCGATTCATTGGTAGCCAATAAGTATGTTTATGATGCTTTGTACGACAGCACCAAGTGGCTGGCCGAGCAAGATGTAACACACAATAAGTTTTTCTTGAAGGGTAGTTATAAAGGAACAAGCTCCAATGAGATTTCTTTAAATGCCTTGAACGTTCCGCAAGGATCAGTTGTGGTAACAGCCAATGGAACCAAACTTACAGAAAATGTCGATTTTATAGTCGACTACAACGCAGGTAAAGTAACCATAGTCAACCAAGGTATATTGCAGTCGGGTGCAGTGATAAAAGTGTCTGCGGAAAGTAATAGCATGTTTAATATCCAACAAAAAACATTGTTGGGTGCACGCTTTGACTATGCAGCAAGTAAGAAGTTGCTTTTAGGCGGAACCATTCTACACATGTACGAAAGGGCTTTAACGCCGAAGACCAATATAGGCGATGAGCCATTGTTAAACACCATCATAGGATTTGATGGAAGCTATTCTACACCGTCTTTGTTCTTGACCAAACTGGTAGACCGTTTGCCTTTCATACAAACAAAAGCGGAAAGCCGTTTGAGCAGTCAGTGGGAATATGCACGTATATTTCCTGGACAAGCACGTGGACAGAATGATACAAGAGGTGTAAGTTATTTGGATGATTTTGAGGGTGCAGAAACAACTTTTGATTTGCGCTTGGTTTCAAGTTGGAAATTGGCAAGTTTGCCTCAGTACCAGCCCGTCTTATTTCCTGAATGGGATTTGTCTTTGACCGATAAGAAAGCATGGGGCAATTACAGAGGTAAAATTTCTTGGTATAACATCGACCCAACCTTCTACAGAAAAGATAAGTTTACGCCTGACCATATTGCCAACGATGTTGAAATGCAAAGTAACCACTTCATGCGTGAGGTATCTGTTAATGAAGTTTTCCCTAACAAGCAAATCCAACAAGGTGCTCCAAATATTTTACCTACCTTAGACTTGGCATTTTATCCAAGAGAAAGAGGACAATACAACTACAATGCCACCAACGATTTTACCAGCAGTGGATTCTTTAAAGAACCGGTTAAAGCTTGGGGCGGTATCATGCGCAGAATTGAAAGCAATGACTTTGAGGCAGCCAATATTGACTACATAGAAATTTGGATGATGGACCCTTTTGTGTACAATCAGAACACAACAAATAAGGGGAAATTATACATTGATTTGGGTAACGTTAGTGAAGACATTCTGCCGGATAGACGCAAGGTATTTGAAAATGGATTTAATCCGCAAGGTAAGTTGGACGACCTAGATACTTCAAGCTTTGGTCGTGTGCCGGTATTGCCACAATTAAACAGTGCCTTCGACAATGAACCCGCAGCTAGACCATTCCAAGATGTGGGGTTGGATGGGTTGAACGACGACGACGAACGTTCTTATTATGCCCAATATTTGAGCAATTTACAATCATTGTTTGGTGCCACATCTGATGTTTATTTGAGGGCATTAAACGATCCTTCTAACGACAATTACAAACACAACAGAAGCACAGATTACAATGATGTAAAAGCATCTATTGTTACAAGGTACAAAGCCTTTAACAGTTTGCAAGGCAATTCAACACTAGATAAATTGGCTGATGGAACACCTATGAGTGCATCAACCATTCCAGACAACGAAGACATCAACAGCGATTTCACCATGAACCAAACAGAAGACTATTTCAATTATGAAATCAGTTTAAGTCCCCAAGACCTCGAAATAGGCAAAGGGTTTGTGACCGATATCTCTGAAATTGAAAAGACTTTAAAGAATGGTAAAAAGGAGAAAGTTAGATGGATACAAATTAAAATTCCAGTAAGAGAATACACCAAGGCCGTAGGTAATATTTCTGACTTTAAATCGATCCGTTTCATGCGTATGTACATGAAAGGATTTTCAGACAGTACGACTTTAAGGTTTGCTCAAATGCAATTGGTGCGTGCCGATTGGAGACGTTATTTAAACTCATTAACCAAACCAGGCGCAGTGGTTCCTTTAGACCCTACCGACAATACATCTTTTGTAGTGTCCACTGTTAACATTGAAGAAAATGGAAAGAGATCGCCAGTGCGTTATGTAGAACCTCCGGGGATCAGTAGAGTGCGTGACCCAGCCTCTCAGAATGTGGTTGCTCAAAACGAACAATCATTGTCATTAAAGGTTTGTAATTTAAAACCAGGCGATTCACGCGGTGCGTACAAAACTTCTAATTTTGATATCCGCAACTACAAGAATTTAAAAATGTTTGTGCACGCTGAGGGTACAGATTTGAAAGATGGCGACATCTCTGCATTTATTCGTTTGGGAACTGACTTAGTGGGCAACTACTATGAATATGAAATTCCATTGAAAATTACTGCTGATGGAACCTATTCTGCCGACCAAATTTGGAAATCAGACAATGCTTTTGATTTTGAATTGGCCGATTTGTTCAATGCAAAGAACAAACGCAGTGAAAGCAATGTGCAGTTGACCCGTCCATTCTTCTATTACAATGTTAAGGGACATAAAATTACAGTGTTGGGCTTGCCGGATTTGAGCAATGTGCGAACCATTATGCTTGGGGTAAGGAACAATACCGATCAAGCAAAATGTGGGGAGGTTTGGTTTAACGAATTACGCGTTACCGACATCACCAATAAGGGTGGTTGGGCTGCAACCAGTAGGGTTGTTGCTCAAATGGCTGACTTTGCAACCTTGTCTGCTTCAGGAAACATTTCAACCATAGGTTTTGGTGGAATTGATAAACGTTTGAATGAAAGAAACCTTGCCGACAACTATCAATTTGACTTGGCTTCAAGCTTTGAGTTGGGTAAATTCTTTCCAGTGAAAGCTGGGTTTAATATCCCAATGTTTGTTGGTTATAGTGGAACCATTGTTAGACCGAAGTTTAATCCTTTAAATCCAGATATTGAATTAAAGTCGTCGGTTGAACGTCTGCCGGATGACCAGAAAAAACAAGTCTTGCGCAATGCAGAGGACTACAATACAAGGTATAGTGTAAACTTTACCAACGTGAGAAAAAACCAAACAGGGTCAGGTAAAATCATGCCTTGGAGTATTTCAAATTTCAATTTTACCTACTCGTATATTTATCTTCAAAAACGCAACATTCAAGTTGAGCAACAATTTAGCAAAACCTACCATGGTAGTTTGGGTTACATGTACAGTCCTAAATCAAAACCATGGGAACCATTCAAATTTATAAAGAGCAAGCATTTGGCTTTAATAAGAGATTTTAATGTGCGTGCACTTCCTCAAAATATTTCCATACGTATGGACGTTGACCGTTACTACTCTGAAATGTTGGCAAGAAACAATGATTTGTTTAAGCAATTAACACCTCGTTTGTTCGATAAAAACTTCACCATTCAAAGGGTTTACAATGTCAATTATCCAATCACCAAAAACTTAAAATTGGATTATTCAGCAACAGTTAATTCTCGTATTCAAGAGCCATTTGGTCAGTTGAACACCCAAGAAAAGAAAGACTCTGTGCGCAATGACTTTTGGGCTTTGGGAAGGATGAGAGATTTTAACCAGATTGCAAATTTCAACTACTCATTGCCATTTGATAAAATTGGAATCTTAAATTGGATAACCACCACCGCAAGGTATGGGGCCAATTATGGATGGACACAAGCACCGCCTTCGTATTCAAGTTTGGGCAACACCATACAAAACAGCCGAGAGTTGACCTTGAATTCTCAATTTAACTTTGTTTCCTTATACAACAAAATACCTTTGTTGCGCCGCATTAACCAAGGAACTAAGAAAGCCAAGGCCAGCGCACCAGCCTCAGATGATAAAGGCTCGGCAGCAACAGAGAAAAATAAGAAGGAAAAACAAGCGTTTGGTACAGGATTCTTAAGGGCTTTAATGATGGTAAGAAATGCCAACGTTAACTATACTTTGAGGGATGGAATTATGTTGCCAGGATTCGTCCACCAAATTGACTATTTTGGACAAAACTTTGCACATTCAGTTCCAGGTATACCATTTGTTCTTGGAAGTCAAAATGAAAACATCCGTTACAACTTGGCAGAAATGGGTGCCTTAACCAATGATGTTCGGGTCAATAATTTCTATTCACAGAACCACATCAAAACCATACAAGGTAGTGCGACATTAGAACCAATGAAAGATTTTAGAATTCAAATGAATTTTAATTTGAGCCGTTCTAATACCCTGCAAACCTTATTTAGATACGATACAACTGGTGAATACAAAAACATTCCGGGACAATGGCGTGATCTGTCCTTAAGAGAGACCGGTAATTTTACCATGACTGGTATTTTTATCCAAACAGCCAACGATAAAGCAAGTGCAGATAACAACTGGACAAGTGCCAATTACCAAAACTTCGAGAACTTTAGATTTGTGGTTTCACAAAGACAAGCACTGCAAGATGACAGGGTATTGGTAAAAGGTATTGACAAAACCAATGGCGGGAAATACTATTATGGTTATGGCGCTAAGGCTCAAAACACCTTAATTCCTGCATTCTTTGCAGCTTATACTGGAATTAACCAATCTAAGGTTTCCTTAAGTCCTTTCAGGAGTTTGCCTTTGCCTAACTGGAACATCAACTACAATGGTTTAAGTAAGATTAAAGCCTTGGGCAAAATATTCACCAATATTACCTTGCAACACCGTTATTCAGGTACCTACAACATTGGAGGATATACAAGTAATTTGTATTACAATCCAAACGATTCGGTAAGGGGAGGGAAAGATTTGGTCAGCCAATACAACATCAACAATGTCAATATTAGAGAACAGTTTAATCCATTAATTGGTATAGATGTGACCACCAAATCGGGTATTACAGGCGGATTTAAGATCAACCGTTCGCGCAACGTTTCACTCTCAGTCCCAAATGCGATATTAACGGAATTGACATCCAAAGATTTTTCTTTCAATTTGAATTACAGAACCAGTGGGGTAAAAATTCCAATCAAGGTCAATGGAAAGAAGATTTATTTGGAGAATGATTTGTTGATGGAGATGCGGGTAAGTATTCAAAACAATTACACCATTATCAGACAAGTTGATTTGAATTCCAATACCATACAAAGTGGACAAAGGGTGGTAATGATTCAGCCAAACATCAATTACATGATCAACAAGAATGTAAACTTGAATATCTATTATGAGCGACGTGCATCAAAACCACATGCTTCGAATGCGTTCCCAACAGCTTTGACCAATTTTGGGGTTAAATTGAGGTATACCATACAATAGTTTATGCACATTATTGAATTTTCTCATTCTGAGGGTTTAAATGCCTCATATATAGCGCATAGTCTGAAAACACAGAATGCAAACTATGTGTTTTCAAGGTGAATAAGCGCAGCATTTGATCGTGCCTGTTTGTTTTCCACATGCGATTTTGAAAAACTGATAACCATCATGTTTGGTGTAAAATTTATTTACTTAATAAATCAGTATATTTGTAGAACAATATAATTTATTTCTCCGCATGTTAGTTTTCCATCATGGGCATTGTTTGCGAAAGTATTCCATTGCCGCCGTTCTTATCGTTTCCTGTCTATCACTTTTTTCACAAACCAAAACTTTAGGTTTAACCAAAAAGATTTCTGGTAATTTAGAAAGTGGCTATGTTTTGTTCTCACCGATTGGTGTTGATACTACTTATCTTATTAACAAGTGTGGCCAAAAGGTCCATACATGGAAAACCCAATACACACCGGGCCTTTCGGTTTATTTGAAAGACAATGGGCATTTATTGAAAGCTGGAACCTATACCGATACAGTTTTTGGTTTTGCCGGTGGACGTGGCGGTATGATAGAGGAGTATGACTGGGATGGTAATATGGTTTGGTCGTACAAAGTTTTCAACGATTCTTTATGTCAACACCACGACATTAGACCAATGCCGAATGGTAACATTTTGGTTTTAGCATGGCACAGTATTTCTAAAAACAAAGCCTTGTCTTATGGAAGATCAAACTCTAATTTTGGTGTCAACCAAACAGAATTGTGGTCAGAGCGCATCATTGAATTAAAGCCAATAGGCAAAGACAGCGCGGAAATAGTTTGGCAATGGGATTTACTAGACCATACCATACAAGACATTGATTCGAATTTAATTCATTATGGACAAGTTGATATGCACCCGGAAAGGATGGACATCAATTATGCATTAAACCTACAAACCAACGATTGGATACATGCCAATTCATTGGATTATAACACCAAGCTAGACCAAATTGTTATAAGCGCCCACAATATTTCAGAAATATGGATTATCGACCACAGCACAACGACAGTTGAAGCGGCTAGTCATGCAGGTGGAACTTACAATAAGGGCGGCGATTTTCTATACCGCTGGGGTAATCCTCAGGCCTATCGACGTGGTTCGAGCACAGACCGAAAATTGTTTAGACAACACAATGCACGTTGGATACCCGGTGGAATGCGTGATTCAGGCAGTATTATGTTGTTTAACAATGGCTGGGGAAGAGACACTGCCTATTCATCCGTTGATATTATCCGCACGCCGATTTTGTCGAACGGGTCTTACATTTACAATTCGCCCTATGGTCCAACAAGCGCAGCATGGATGTACACCGATTCTATAAAAAATAAGTTTTATTCTCAAATTATTTCAGGCGCTCAAATGTTGTCGAATGGAAATGTTTTGATATGCAGTGGTGTTCAAGGACGTTTCTTTGAGGTTACTGCTAATAAAAAACTGGTGTGGCAATACCGCAACCCAGTCACAGCAACGAATATACAAACTGATGGTCAAGTGGCCGGAAACAATTCTGTATTCAGATGTTCATTTTACTCAAGCAACCATCCCGCTTTCAAAAATAGAAACTTAAGTTCGTTTGGAACAGTGGAGAGAAGCTCCTATCCGTACTCATGTACATATGAAAGTGTGCCGCCAGTTGTGAGCACATTTACACCGAAGACCAATGACTTTAATGTAAAGCAAAATGCGACATTAATGGTCAAATTCAGTGAGGCCGTTTTAAAGCGCAACAACAGTGTAAATGTATACAGCAACAATGTGTTATTAGAAAGTATCAGCATCAGCAGTGATTTGATTAAAATCAAGAATGATTCGATGTTTATTTCGCATTTAAAACCATTTCCAGTTAATTCTAGAATTGAGGTCATTTTACCAGTTGGTTTGGTGTCTGATTCCTCTAACAACCTTTTGAAAAAAGGCATAGACAGTTCTGTATGGCATTTCAATACCATTTCAATTGCGCCGAAGATTACCTCTGTTTTCCCTATGCATCAATCCAATATGGCAGCTTTAGATGTGGTGATGAAAATAACGTACAACGAAAATGTATACAAACGCAATGTGGGCAATGTGACGCTGTATGAAAATGGAAATATCCGTGAGATTATTCCAATTTCGTCAAATCGAATTTCAATTTCAAAAAACATCGTAAGTGTAAGGGCTAATTCATCCTTAACAGCAAATACTTTGGTCTCATTGGCAATGGATTCGTGTTTCGCGGATACTTTTGGAACAATAGCTGCTAATTTAAATTATGCGGATTGGTATTTTAGAACTTACCAATATCCAAGTGTGGTAAATTTCTCACCAAGTAAGAATGCAGCCAATGTTAAAGTTAATTCAAGTCTTAAAGTAACATTCGACCGTGTGGTGAAATTAGACAGTGTAAAAAGCATACTGGTATATGAAAACAAATTGCTTAAGGAGCGTATTTCATTGTCTGATACCAGCGTTCATTTTAGCGGAACGGAATTGAGTTTTACCACTAAAAATAATTTCAGTAAGGGAGCAAGAATAGGGGTTAGTATACCAGGAAATGCGCTCTTAGATACCTTCGGGAAATACTATGCAGGTGTTGACACAGGAAGCTGGTTTTTTACCACAGAAAAAGCAAGTAATGTCCAAATGGATAAAAGGCTTAACCATGTAAAAGTATACCCGGTTCCAAGCGAGGGGTTAATTACCGTTTATTCTGAGGAGGCGATAAATAGTCTGGTGTTATATGATTTAAAAGGAGCAGTGATTGAATGCAATCCAACAATTGTTTCTGAGAACGTTTGTCAAATCAACAATATTCCTAAAGGAGTATATAGCCTATTGATCAATGGTGCTATTGTTTTGAAGATGGTAATAGAATAGATCAGATTCTGATAGAAATAAAAAGGTCAGTGTTTTAACACTGACCTTTTTTTATGGGATGGAATCGTAATTAATTTTGTACAACTCAAGGTATTTATATTTTAACTCAAGATTTGTGTGAAATCCACTGGATTTTATTTGACTTGTTAAGGTAGAGTCATTGCTTATAAAATATTGAGGATGTGAACTGTTTAACACATCATTGATCCGTTTCTGGTCGTGGTCTTTTGACAGTCTGTGTCCTCTAAGGTGCAAGAGATAAAGTAAGTTGTTGGGTGATGGGTCGTAGCCCACAAGCACACAATTGTTGCGGTTTATTCCTAATGCATTTATCTTTAATCTAAAGCTGTCAATGTCAACGGAACGGTGGTGTGATTGTTCCCAGTAATTGCCTTCTGTATAACGCTCTTCAAGGTTTTTTCTTCCATTGTAAAATTGAAAATTTAAAGCAATTAACACACCGACAAATACTACAATTTTTAAATACCAAAAATTAGGGGACAATTTTTTAATTGCATCTGACAACGCAAGCCAATTGAGCGCAAATGCAGGGAAGAGGCAAATAAAGTAATAGTCGTGGTACTTGAATTGTTCTATCATTATAAACAAAAAAAGCACTGTGCCAATTGAATTGAAAACACTCAAGTAGTACAATTCTGTTTGGATGAATTTTTTCAAAAATAAAGTGAGTATCCAAAGGGAAGCGGCAATGTAAATAAGCGGATAAGAAAGCGCTTGAGGTGGCCAGTTGGCCAAGTATACAGCCCAAGCTTCAAAGTACTTGTCCCATGACTCAGAATGAGGTAAGCTCATCATGAAATATTGGCTGTTGTGGGTCAATGAAAGATACTTGCTCCATAGGTACCATGACAAGGGGATGCAAAGTGCCAAAAGCAGAGAAGTTAACAGGGGTTTCCTTTGTTCAATTTTGATTTTCAAGAAAGGGAGATACGAAAGCACCAATAAACCTGTCATTGAAATGTATTGAATCAGTGATGTTGTTTTTATGGCCACTGAAAAACCAAGTGACAAGATAAAGATTATTTGCAGACTTAGCGACTTAGAATTGGGTTCATATGGGTGTTGAATGTGGCGTTTGAAAAAACAATACCAAGCAATAAATGCGAGTCCTAGTGAACAAACGTCTGGAATAAAATTTGCGCCATAAAACAACAGAATTGGAGATAGCTGTAGGATTAAAACCAATCCCATAGAAGCGACTATGTTCATTCGTGAATTGAATAACAAGAAAAGAGCAAACATTCCAGCGCTAAAGAATAGGTAGGTGATTAACCTGAAGTAAAACTCATCGTAACCCAATAATTGATAGACAGAAGCTGCAAGATAAGAGGGCAGAGGCAGTTCGCAAGAAACGATCCCATCTATACATCTATTTTCATTTACCTCGGGAAAGAAGAAATGCATGCCGCCATAGTAATAGTTTTGGGCCAAAGACGCGCGGTCACATTGTGCACTCTGATGCACGCCCATGGGCAATTTATGAAAATGTTGAAAAACCCCGCCAGCAAATGAAAAAGCTATCCAAATAACAGCAAAAAACAAAAGCTTGTATAGGGTTGCGTTTTTCAACTACTTACTTGGAATAATAGGGACGCGTGTTTCACTGATTTTGGTGATGCCACCATATACATTCTTTACCAATAGGTAGCCATTTTTTCGCAAGATACTAGAAGCAATCATGCTGCTGTAGCCACCGCCGCAATACACATAACAAACGCGGTCTTTCGGTATGCTGTCTAATTTCGCTTCCAATTCAGTTACCGGATAACTTAAAGCATCGAGTACATGGCCAGCATGGTATTTTTCTTCGGTACGAACATCAATCACCAATTCTTCGTTGAAGTTAAGGTCTAATTCAAACTCTTCAGTGGTGATGCTGATAACAATATCAATTGGAAGTTCGAAGTCTTTGTATGACTTAAAACCATTGGGTAAAAATTCCAAGTTTTTATATCCGATGTCACTTAGTCTTTTATGTGCCTCTTCATTTTTATCTGAAACAATCAAAAGTGCTTGATTTTTATCTGGAAACAGCGCTGAGAAACGCTCTTCGAATGGACCATTTAGTCCAACATTAATACTACCTGGGATAAAACCACGTTCAAAAATATCAGGAACACGCACATCAACAATTGGCAATTGAATGTTTTTTGGGTCAGAAAACTTCATTTTGCAAATATAACTTGAAAAAGGAAGAATAAAGATTGATTTTTGAAAGGGTCTATTTGTAAATTAGATCGTGCTTCAAACGAAATGAAAAAGGGTAATGACAAAATGGTAAAAATACATTTATTTTGCAACCCACTTAGAAAACGGAGAGTTGTCCGAGTGGCTTAAGGAGCACGCTTGGAAAGCGTGTATATCGCAAGGTATCGAGAGTTCGAATCTCTCACTCTCCGCCAATTTGAAAGGCAACCCATAAACCGAAGGTTTATGGGTTTTTTAACGCCAAAGAAATTCACCAAGCCGCTCTGGGCTTGAGTGAATTTAAGCAGGCGTTAAAAAACAAGCTGCGCAGCAGATTGGGTTGCGTTTCAAATTGAAGCCACCCCACACGAGATCACGCAAGTAATCTCCCAAAATTCACCAAGCCGCTCTGGGCTTGAGTGAATTTAAGCAGGCGTTAAAAAACAAGCTGCGCAGCAGATTGGGTTGCGATTCAAATTGAAGCCATTTAGGGCTGATGATTGGGTATTTAATCTTAGGATATGGTTAAGTTGTTAATAAGAAGTAAATTCGATTTATTTGTTTAATAATGTGCTTGTTAAACAGTTTAATCTCTAGGTTTAAACGGTGAATTTTCATTAAAAACAATTAATTTAAGCCTATGTATTGGTATATACAATATCCTTTTCTACATTTGCGTATCTAAAATTCAAAACGTGAAAACAATTTTTCAGCATAATTCATTGAAAAACAACAATCTGTAAAGATTTGAAATTATAAATAGTGACATCCAACAATTTTTTTTATAAGTATTTTTACTCAAAAGAAACAGCTTTAAATGTTTCTTGTGGCTTTAACCTTTTTCGTTATAGACCATTTGCTAAAATCGGTCTTCTTTTTTTTGCCTGCCTTAGTGTTCAGTTATTCGCGGCTTCTCCAATGCCCAAAGCGGAACAAATGCGCCTTAATTTTGGAGCTGGACATCCTATCTTTCGTTTGAATGTGGCTCATTTTGGAGAAATGTTTCCAGGCGGTCCTAATAGTCTTTATGGTCGTGCAGGAAATTCTGAGGAAGGTATGATGACTCGACTCATTGTTAATGCAGAAGCGATGGTGATGGTCAACAACAGGGAAGATCTTAAAACGGATGAATACAGTGATAAGAAGGGTCATTTTGAAAAAAGACCTCTGTTTGTCAATCTACAGGCGTCATACGATTACTTTAATTTTACCAACACAATTAGCGCTTCATTGGCCAATAGTACCACCTGTAATATGGGACTTGGTCTTTTGGGGCACATGCGCGGATATTGGTCTTTGGGTTTGAGTTCCAGAACCAACCATACAGCTGCAATCAATGTGGAAAATTTTGGAGGACAGTTGGCATTAAATCTCTACAATTCCAACAATGCCTTAGCAATTAAAATGGCTTATTTTCCAAAGGCAGAATCGGTTTTTTCAGAAACAACAAACAACAATTACAATACAAATTCTAAAATTGTACTCAATGCCTATTTGCATTCAAGGCTTTCTGCTAGGGTTTTGTACGGTTTTGGTATTGAAAATAATTGTCCTAAGATGGGCTTGTCTTATTTGGGCGGCAATTGGAGATTGGGTGTTGCAGTGCGTGCTTTTCAAAAACAGGCCCAATATGGGTTTTCAATAAACCATAGTTTTTAACGCTTAATTTTTCTGATTTCTCAATTAGCAATTTAATTAAGACTTTTTCTTAATATTGCGGTAATATATTCAAAGAAATATGCAATTGAAATTTTTACCCAAGTTATTGTTAATCTTAACTACAATTTTTGTTTTTTCGGAGCTTAATGCCCAAATAGTAAACAAAGAAAGCTTTGACAACACCACTTTTCTTCCTACTGGTTGGTCAGCTGTTGGAACCACCAATTTATGGAGCCGAAGAACAACTGGAACATTTCCAACCTGTACACCAGCGAGTGGTGCAGGTATGGTGCGTTTTGCATCAAGGGGCACTGCCGCTAATACCAACCAAACAATTTCAACTCCTGTAATTGACTACACCATTAAAGGCACCTCTCAGGCTTATATTAGTTTGTGGATTTACCGCGACAATGGTTCAGTGAATGCAGATAGTTTGTCTCTGTTCATAAACACCACCCCTAGTTTAACTGGTGCAACCCGTTTGGGCGCTGTGGCGCGTTACACCAAATTGTTTCTTCCAGATTCAGTGCCTGCAAATGGATGGTATAAGTATACCTTCAACGTTCCCTCAAGTTTTTCAAGCAACACCAACTACATTTTGATTAAAGGTGTAAGTCAAGCGGGTAACAATATTTATATTGATGATGTAGAATGGAATTCTTTCCCTAATGTTTGCACTGGTGTGCCGAATCCAGGTGCTGGAACTGCAACACCTAGCATCATTTGCGGTGGCACAGGTTCATCTTCAATTTCTTTATCAGGTTATACAACTGGTGTGACAGGTATTTCATTTCAGTGGAAAGTTTCTTCGTCATTATCAGGGCCATGGACCAATACTGGAACCAATTCGACAACACTCAACACGGGAACTATTACAAGTACTCAACATTACAAATGTTTTGTTACCTGCACAAACAGTGGTTTGGCCGATTCTACTTCGGTAATAACTGTTACTGTAAAACAAGGAACTGTGCCAACAATTACGGTTAATCCGAATGCTGCTAACTATTGTGTTGGTGTTCCAACAAAATTATTTGCATCTGGAGCTAGCACCTATTTATGGACACCAACAACTGGTTTAAGTGTTTCGAATTCAGATACCGTTTTTGCCTCACCAACTGTGTCTACGGTATACACAGTTAGAGGAACTGACACAGCTGGTTGTGTAGGTCAAACAACCGTTACTGTAACATTAAGACAAAACCCCAATGTAATAATTAACGCTTTGGATACCAATTTATGTATTGGCGATTCAGTGTTAATGACTGCTCAAACTGGTGGTGGAGGTAATACCTATTTGTGGTTACCTGAGGGAAATAAGACAGCGTCAATTTACGCCAAGCCATTGCAAAGCAATTTGTACAGTGTTACAGTTACCAATACCTTTGGGTGTAAAGGCAATGCAAAAAGAAATTTATACGTTGCGCAAAAACCTAAAGCATATTTCGAAGTTAATGTATTTGCGAGAACCTACCGTTTTTCTGACAGCAGTTTGAATGCCCAAGAATTGTTATGGGATTTTGGTGATGGCAATTATAGTACCTCACGCAATCCAGTTTATACCTATAGCGAAGATGGTACTAAAACAATTACCTTGATTGCAAGCAACCCTCCATGTTTGGCCGATACTTTTACACGTACATTTAATGTTTCTGCTATCAATGTGTTCAATAATAACAAGAGCTTTAAGTTAAGTCCTAATCCAGCAAATCAAACTGTAAAAATTGAATTGGATCAAGCCAGTGAATTTATTCAATTAATAGATCTAACAGGTCAAGTGCTTTTGCAAGAAAATTCTCTCGACAAAGCAAGCATTGTATTTGATTTAAGTCAATTTGCAAAAGGTGTTTACTTTGTTAGAAGCAGCAATGGAATGCAAAAATTAATTATTGAATAATTAATTTTATATGATTTTAAAACCACCATTTCAATGGTGGTTTTTTTTTGATTTTTTCTTAATATGGAAAAATGCTTGCTTAAATGTATTTTCGTAACATCAATATGAATTTTATAATCCCACCGTATCTTGAAAAAGGCGATACCATTGCAATAGCTGCACCAGCGCGTTCTGTTGAATTCGGTCAGATACAAGCTGCTATTGAATTTATGCAAGAAAAAGGGCTTAAAGTTTATTTAGATCCAGGGCTTTATGCAACAGATCATCAGTTTGCGGGAACTGAGCAACACCGAGCCGATTTGTTCAATAGGCTTTTAGCAAATGACGATGTGAAGGCTATTTGGTGTGCAAGGGGTGGTTATGGTACTGCACGAATGGTGGATTTAATCGATTTTGATTTGCTAAAAAAGAATCCAAAATGGGTTGCGGGTTTTAGTGATATTACCGTATTGCTTAGCCACATTGCAAAAGAATGCAATATGGCAACGGTTCACAGTTCAATGCCTGTGTTCATGAATGAAAAAGAAGGACAAGATTTTTTAGATGTGCAATTGGCTTTTAAAAGTCTGTATGCATCCTTAAGGGGCAAGCACTCAAAGTTCAATTTAAAAGAAAACACTTCGTTTAATTTAAAGGATTTTTCTGGTCAAATAGTGGGCGGAAATTTATCGGTTCTATACAGCATAATGGGTTCGGATTCTGAGATTGATTGGACGGGTAAAATTTTATTTCTTGAAGATTTAGATGAATATTATTACCACATTGACCGCATGGTATTGGGACTTAAAAGGGCAGGGAAACTTAAGGGTTTAAAGGCGGTTTTAGTGGGGAGTTTTATCTCTATGCACGACCACACCATTCCTTTTGGGTATTCAGTTCAAGACATTATTACCCAACACTGCGCTGACTATGGATTTCCGATAGTTTTCGATGTGAATTCGGGGCATCATTTGCAAAATATTGCCATTCCTTTTGGCGTGACTGCAGAATTTAAAGATGGAATGCTTACCTTTGCCACCCTGTGAAAGTAGTCGTTAAACAAATTACTAAATTTTTTATCATCGGCGTATCAGCTGTATTGGTTGACTTTGTAATCTATTACCTCCTATCTGATCTTATGGGTGTAAACCTTGATATATCTAAGGGTCTTGGATTCATGGTAGGGACTGTTTATACCTATTACCTAAACAAACTTTGGACATGGAAATACACAGAGCGAAGCAACAAAGGCATGTTGTTGAAGTTTGGAATGGTATATGCCGTTTCTTTTGTTTTCAATATTTTAATTAATAAATACGGCTTGAAATTAATCCCAGAGTTTGATATTAATTTAACCTTGGTAACATTCAAAGATGCTTTAGCTGATAAGGTAAATACTATTTTTTCAATTAAAGGTCATAAATTTTTAGCCTTTTTCCTTGCCACTGTATTCAGTGCTGTGATAAATTTTTTAGGTCAAAAATTCTTGGTGTTTAAGTCTTCTAACTTGGATCCCAAGGACGATACTAATATTGAGGTCTCTTAAGGATTTCAGAAAAAATCATTGCTTTTCTAGGTTCGAATTCAATGTTCGGTCCATACTCTTCCTCAACAATTGTTTGATGGTGGAATGTTTCAGCATCGTCTTTCTTCTTAAGTTTGGATGCTTGAATTGGCTTGTAATGTTTGAGTTTTGATTCCGATGCTGAAATAAAGATTTTTTGAGCTCTGTTTAATTTGTCATCTGTCTTTCTCTCTTTTACTGTTTGGGGAATCGGTTTAGCGACTTCCTCAGTCGGTAGATTAAGGGTTTTTTGAAGCTCTCTAAAGATGTCGTCAGCTGTTTTGGAACCCACTGGTCGCTTGTTCAGTTGCTTTTGATTTTGCTTTTTTAATTCCTTCTTATACATCCTAGAAAATAAATAGGCAATCCCAATTATAATGTACAATAATATTTTAACTTCGTGGTTCAAAATCTATAACAAACTTAGCATTTAACATTGAAAATAAAAAGTGTAATTTTATTGTTGGGCGGAAATCAAGGCGATGTATCGAAAACTTTAGCAGCCTCTCTGGCTATAATAGAAAAAGATCTGGGAAACATTGTTTCTATCTCGCATACCTATCAAACCAAGGCATGGGGACCGATTCCTCAGGGAGATTTCTTAAATGTCGCGGTTAAAATAAAAACTGCATTGCCCGCAAGTATAATCATGAAGAAACTCTTGGACATTGAGAAAGCATTTGGCCGCAGAAGAGACATTAAATACGGTCCAAGAACTTTGGATATTGACATGTTGTTTTATGGCAACCAGCGCGTAAACAATCCTATCGTCAATATTCCTCACCCAGAAATTCAAAACAGACGTTTTGTTCTGCAGCCCTGTGCCGATATTATTCCGAAATACTTACATCCAGTTTTGAAACAAAGTATTTTAGAATTGTTGTCAATTTGTCCTGATCAATTGGAGGTGAAAAGATGGAAAATGTAAAACATGGGCTGCCCTTGTATTGTGCAGGCCCTATTCACACTTTTATTCCTTTTATCGAACAAAAAGAAATCATCTTGCTTGATGAGATTCATTTTCCTAGCCATGCAGGGTATAGAAATAGAATTGAATTTCTTGGTGTTTCAGGCAAGCAGAGTTTTAGTATTCCTTTGCAAGCTTCAAGCCGTAAAGCCAATTACAGAAAAGTGGAGTTGTCATACCAAGAGCATTGGCAAAACCAGTTGCTAAATGCACTTAGAACGTCCTACGGCAAAAGCCCTTTTTATGAATACTACGATTATCGTTTTATAGAGCTTATTAAAAAGGAATATCAATATTTATGGGACTTTAATTTTGAGCTCTTAAACTTAATTTTAAAATGCTTGAAAATACAGATTCCAATAGCAATTGAAGAAGGAGATGTTATGGCGAATGAAATGCAAATTGACACCGAAGCATTGCCATATTACCAAGTTTTCGCCCAAGACCACGGATTTGTTGGAGGCCTGAGCATACTCGATTTACTCTTCAATGAAGGGGTAGACGCAACGGCACACTTGCAATCTCTGAAAAAATAAGACTCTGTTTAATAAGGCTTTAGATCGAATCGTTAATTTTTTTAAATATTTTTTGGGGGCTAGAGGCCTTTAAGTTGTATTAGAGTGTATGAAAGAACAATTGCAAGCCAATTTATTTACAAAGTATTTAGCTGGCATGTGCAGTAATGAGGAAGAAACATTCTTGAAAAATTGGTTAAAAAGCAACCCTGCCAACCAAATGTTTTTAGGCTTTGTTCAACAAAACATCCCTCAATCTGTAAGAACACAAAAATAGTTTCATGGATTCAAAAAGAACAAACCGCGTACCTGATTTTATTGTCTATGAGAATGGACTTGAATCGCCTATGTCTGAGCGTGAAGTTCAAGACACGGAGCGTTTATTGGATGCTGCTGGTTCTTTTGAATATCCGCAAAGCAATGTAGACAAAGAATGGTTGAAGTTTGCTGCTAAAATTGGATCGACTATGGAGGTGAGCAAACGTCCAAGAAAATTTGGAATGTTTAGATGGGTTGCCGCAGCAGTAGTTGTGCTCACTGTTGGCCTAGGATTCTGGCAATATAAGAATTCAAATCAAACCAACGCCCTATTGGTTTTGCAAAGCAAAACGAACCTAATCAAAAAGCAATTGCCAGATGGAACCGAATTGCTTTTAAACAAAGGAACTGTTTTGGAAGTTAAATCCTTGAACAGCCAATCGAGGGTACTTGAATTAAAAACAGGAGAGGTTTTCTTTTCTGTAAAACACAACGATGTGCCATTTAAAGTAATTACAGACAAAGGTATTGTTACGGTAACAGGTACTGAATTTGATGTAAAAAACAACCCGAATGAAGTGTTTTCAATATACTTAAAAAAGGGGAGCATACAGTTTGAAACAAACAACAAAATTGTCTCTTTAATTCCAGGAGATTATTTGCAAGAAACTGGTTTAGGTGAATTTAAAATCACAAGAATCACTGACAGCAGAGCGAGTGTTTGGATGGATGGAAACTTAAGTTTTGATAATACCTTGTTGTCTGAAATGGTTAAGGTTTTAGAAGAAACATATAAAGTTAAATTCAAGTATGATGAAGCTTTAGCGGGTGAAAAATTAACCATTACTTTTGATGGTTTAACTGCTGTACAAGCCGCCGAATTATTAGGCAAAACGCTAAACAGCAACGTGTCTATACAGTAGACGAATTCCTATTGAATTTAGCCGTTTAACGAAAACTAGGTTTTGACCGTATATTTCTCAAGGTCAATTTGCTAATTTTTAACTTACTTTGCAGAACATGCTAAAATCTGCAGGTTTATATGTCTTTTTTGTCCTTGCCTTATTTAAGGTTAATGCACAAAATGACGTTTTAAATACACGGATTAGCCTTAAAATCAAAAAGCAATCGATGGTTGAAATTCTCAATGCCATTGAGCTTAAGGCTGGTGTGACCTTTAATTACAATTCCAAAATTATTCCTCTTGGTCTATACAGCATCAATGCAAAGGATGAAGAATTGAGCAATGTTTTGGTTCAATTGCTCAGGCCCCACAAGCTTGGTTTTTCTCTACTGTATGGAAAGAACATTGTTATTAGTAAGCAAGAGAAAAAAATAAGCAGGTATACCATTTCTGGATATGTGAATGATGAGTACACGGGTGAGAAAATTATTGGTGTGAGCATACACAGCAGAAAAGGGACGGAGACCTGCTTAAGCAATCAGGATGGATTTTATTCTTTAACCATGGGTTCTGATAGTGTTCAGCTTGTATTTGAAATGC
>CANFXY010000048.1 GCA_947451105.1 Bacteroidota bacterium
AAATTTGGATTGGGCTTTGTGTTTTTAGGTCTAGGATTTTTAGTCTTCTACATCAGTAAAAACTTTGCAGGTTCAGATGGCAAAACCCCATTGATGTTGTTCTGTTTGGCCTATTTGGTTATCACACTTGGTGAATTGTGCTTATCCCCTATTGGTTTGTCCATGATCACCAAACTATCACCAAAACGATTGGTGGGCATGATGATGGGGTCATGGTTTTTAGCCAGTGCATACGGACAATATGGAGCAGGAATTATTGGCGCGTCAATGGCCGAGAGTGGCAGTACAGAAAACCTTAGCAACCTTCAAAAACTTGAACAATATACGCAAGGATATTACACCATAGGCATCATTGCTGTTGCTGCGGGTATATTATTGATTGTGATAAGTCCATTAATCAAGAAATTGATGAAGGATATTGAGGCAGCAGCTTAATTGGCCAACATAGCAAGAACCCAGGGCAATAAAATCAAGGGTGTGTTGTTTTGTTTTTGCTGTTTGTTTAAGCCGCTTTTAATAAACTTAATGGCAATACTAATTTGATTTTCAACGGTCTTTTCGTTCAAGTCCATTAAGCTTGCTATCTCTTTGTTGCTTAATTGTTCTTTGCGGCTAAGCACAAATATTTGCTTGCAGCGCGGCGGCAATTGTTCAATAAGTTTATAAACCAATTCTTCAGTCTGTTTGGCCTGCAATACCTCGAGAGCAGAGTATTGGGCAGAGGGAATTTCAAAACCCATGTCCAACTCAGTTACTTCAATTTTACGCTTTTTAAGAAGGTTTAAACTTTTATTTCTGACTATGGTATACAAATAGGCCTTTAAAGAATCGTCTAGAACCAACTCCTCTTGCTTTTCCCATACCACTAAAAAGGTGTCATTGACAATTTCGTTGGCATCCTCTTGAGAACGCACGTATTGCATACAAAACCAATGCAAAGCACTGTGGTGTTGCTTGAAAAGTTGTTCAATTTGACTTAGTTTAGTTTGCGTAATGCCACAAAGGTATTGCAGACAAATTCAAATTGCATCTATTACTTATTCAACAATGTGGATAGCGTAAAAATTTTCAATTAGAGCGGCTAATTGGCCATATTACTTATGAATTGCAGGCGCATTAATTGCAGCTCTTCATAGGTGAAATCGTTGTCAAAATCGACCACAGCTTTGTTAAGGTCGTCTTCCTCTTGAGATTTAAAGTATTCGAAAATTTCCTCCTGGTATTCCTCTTCAATAATCTCGGCTATGCAATAATGGAGATCAAGACTGGTTCCCATGGTCACCATTTGCTCCAACTCCTCCATTAACTCTTGGTAAGGCATGCCATTGCTTCTTGCGATATCTTCAAGGGCCATCTTTTTATCTATATTTAAAATGATGGCGATTTTCTTTTTAGACTTTTCACCGGACGTTTTAACCACAACATCGGAAGGTCTATCAATGTTATTGCGCTGCACATACTCAGCAATGTATTCAATAAAAGCTTGACCGTATTTCTGAGCTTTGTTTTTACCAACACCATGCGTTTTTTCAAGTTCATCCATGGTTATTGGGTAACGCGTCGCCATATCGTCCAGAGAAGGGTCTTGGAAAATTACATAAGGTGGTAAACCAACTTGCTTGGCTACTTTTTTGCGCAAATCTTTCAAATCGCGCATCAATTCCTCGTCTGCTATGCTTTCAAGAACTGCATTTTCAAAATCATCATCGCTAACGAATTCGTATTCGGTATCGAGCGCCATTTCGAAGTGTTTTGGATTTTTAATGGCTTTTTGACCTTCTTCATTCACACTCAACAAACCGTATTTTTCAATATTTTTATTGATGTAATTGTTAAGCAAACAAAGTCTGATAACCCCTTTCCAAAACAACTTATCTTTGTCTTTACCAATTCCGAAGAATGGGAAAGCATCGTGTCCATGGTCTTTTACAGAGTCAGACTTTTTGCCAATGATATAATTCACCAAGTGGGAAATTTCTGTTTCAGACTTCAAGGAGTCAAGCGATTTTAAGGCATTGACAACATCCTCTGTAACATCTGACTTAGGTTTAGGATGGCGGCAGTTGTCGCACATTTTATTGCAGCTTTCATCCTCAAAACTCTCACCGAAGTAATTCAACAAGGTTCTGCGTCTGCATTGAGAGCTTTCAGAAAATGCTGAAGTTTCATCAAGTAGCAAGGTGCCAATTTCTCTTTCGGCTACTGGCTTGTCTTTCATAAACTTCTCAAGCTTTTCAATATCGCTTGGGTTGTAGAACAAAATACAATCACCTTCAAAACCATCGCGACCCGCTCTACCTGTTTCTTGGTAATAGCCTTCAAGACTTTTAGGCACATCAAAATGTATCACAAAACGAACATCCGGTTTGTCGATTCCCATACCAAAAGCAATGGTGGCGACAATAACATGACATTCTTCCATTAGGAAAGCATCTTGATTGTGAACACGCGTTTTGGCATCTAATCCAGCATGGTAAGGCAAGGCCTTAACACCATTGAGCGTCAACATTTCTGCCAACTCTTCTACCCTTTTGCGGCTTAGGCAATATATGATACCAGATTTTCCAGAGCGCGCTTTGATAATCGAAATGATGTCTTTGAAAACACGTTCCTTACTGCCTTTAGGTTTTACCTCGTAGTATAGATTGGTTCTATTAAATGATGATTTAAACACTTTCGCATCGCTCATCCCAAGGTTCTTTTGAATATCACTTTGAACTTTAGGTGTAGCAGTTGCGGTTAAAGCAATCATAGGCACATCGTTGATGTCCTTGATCATTTGCTTAATTCTGCGGTATTCAGGTCTGAAATCATGTCCCCACTCACTTATACAGTGGGCTTCATCGATGGCAACAAATGAAATTTCTATACTTTTAAGAAACTCTATGGTTTCTTCTTTTTTGAGCGTTTCAGGAGCAACGTATAAGAGCTTAGTATTTCCTGCACCCATATCATCCTTGACGCGGGTTATTTCACTTTTAGAAAGAGATGAATTTAAGAAATGGGCAATGTTGTCATTTTCACCAAAGCCTCTGATGCTATCCACTTGATTTTTCATCAAAGCGATTAGTGGGGATATAATGATGGCTGTTCCAGGCATCATTAAAGCGGGCAATTGATAACACAAAGATTTGCCTGCGCCGGTTGGCATGATTACAAAACAATCCTCATGGTTTAATACACTTTCTATTATTACTTCTTGATTACCTTTAAATCCGTCAAAACCGAAAAAGTCTTTAAGGGCTTGTTTCGCGTTCAATGGTCTCTGCGCTAATGTCATATCACTTTATTTAAGGTTAAATTTGTGTTAAAATTTGAGTACACTAAATTAATACGGTTGCGACCATATTACCAAACGAATTTAAAAAAATTTTTCTTGTCAAAATTTGGCGTTATTTTGCAGAACTTTTCACACCATACTGGCATGAACAGCCAAACTAATTCAGAAATCATACAATACGGCAAAACCTGCATAGAGGTTGAGTTGGACAGTCTACATAAATTAACCCATGTTATTGACGATACGTTTGCGGAAGCAATTCGTTTAATTTTAAACAGCAAAGGCCGCGTTGTAATCACTGGCATTGGCAAAAGCGCAATCATTGCACAGAAGATAGTTGCCACCATGAATTCGACAGGAACGCCTTCTATATTCATGCATGCAGCGGATGCCATACACGGCGATTTGGGCATTATACAAACCGATGATGTGGTTATTGCCATTTCCAAAAGTGGCACTACTCCAGAAATAAAAGCATTGGCGCCATTGTTAAAGCAGTTTGGAAACCCATTAATTGCAATTGTTAGCAATCTTGGATCTGACCTTGCAAAGGCCGCCGATATTATTTTACATACACCAATTGAAAAAGAGGCTTGTCCAAATAACTTAGCACCTACAAGCAGCACCACTGCACAACTCATGATGGGCGATGCATTAGCAGTAGCACTTTTGCAGTGTAAAAACTTTTCTTCAAATGACTTTTCTAAATACCATCCAGGTGGGGCCTTGGGAAAACGCTTATACTTAACTGTAAAAGAAATTGCTTTAAACAACCTGAAACCAATGGTGGAAGCAAGCACGAGTATCCAAGATGTTATTTTTGATATTTCAAAAAACAGAATGGGTGCAACGGTGGTAGCAGATCATGGAATAGTGAAAGGCATCATTACAGACGGAGACATTCGAAGAATGATTGAACGCACTAGAAATTTAGAAGGCATTAGCGCCACAGACATAATGAATGCTGGAGCCAAAACAATAGATGCAAATGAATTAGCTGCAAATGCTGTTTCATTGATGAGAGAATTAAAAGTTAGCCAGCTAATTGTATTAGAAAACAATGAATACATTGGCATGGTGCATATACACGATTTAAACAAAGAAGGATTAATTTAAAATGAAAAAGAACAAGAACAATTATGTGGTGATAATGGCTGGTGGAATTGGAAGCAGATTCTGGCCATTAAGCAAAAGAAGCTATCCAAAACAATTTCACGATATACTAGGTGTTGGAAAGTCTTTACTTAGACTCACATTCGACCGTTTTGCTCAATTTATTGAAGTAGAAAATATTTTTGTAATCACCAATGCAAGTTATACCTTATTGGTAAACGATCAATTGCCTGAAATGCCAGTTGCAAACATCATCGATGAGCCTGCGTCCATGAATACTGCACCTTGTGTGGCCTATGCAAGTTTTAAGATTTTTGCAAAGAACCCAGACGCAAACATCATTTTTGCACCAAGTGATCATTTAATTACCGATGAAAGAACATTTGAAGAGAGTTTACTAAAGGCACTGCAGTTTACCTCTACGAATAAAATGCTGCTTACTTTGGGCATTAAACCAAACCGTCCAGATACTGGATACGGATACATACAACACCATGAAAAAGAAGTGAGCGATGGTGTATTCATGGTAAAAACCTTTACCGAAAAACCAACCTTAGAAATTGCACAAACCTTTTTAGACAGTGGTGATTTTTCATGGAACAGTGGTATTTTTATTTGGAAGGCCGCCGATATTCTTGAGGAATTTAACTTACACCAAAATGACATGTATGAATTGTTCCACAAAGGCATGAAAAAATTCAACACCTCAGAGGAACAAGCCTTCATCAACAAGCAATATCCATTGTGCAAAAGCATTTCAATTGACTATGCCATTATGGAAAAAACCAAAATCGCGGGTATCGTTCCTGTTGACTTTGGGTGGAGTGACCTTGGAACATGGAAATCGCTTTTCGTACTCAGAGACAAAGACGAAAACAACAACTTAAAACATGGCAACAACATTGAAGTATACAATTCAAAAAACTGTTTAATTGTTGAAGAATCAAACCCCAACAAATTAGTGGTTGTAGAAGGCTATGAAGATGCAATTATTGTTGACACCGATGACATTTTGTTCATTAGCCACCTCAGCAAAGAACAAGAGGTTAGAGAAATCACGAGTGACATCAAAGAAAAATACAAAGGTAAATTTTCATAAATCAATCTTAAAAACAAAAAAGCCAAGAGTAAACTCTTGGCTTTTTTTATGTCTGTTTTTATCAACTAGCTTATTGATTCTCTAACCCTTTGGCTATACAAACGAATGGCTTGGTTGATATTGATGTCTGATTTTTGCATTTCTTCCAAACAAAAAACAGCGGCTAGGATGTGGGTTAATTGCTCGCCTTCATCTTTGCCTTCTATTTCAATGCCTAAAGCTTTCTCATCCAATAAATTCTCCTCTGCTTGTTTGAGTTGATCAATGGTATACAAATCAACTATCTTTTTTATAACTTGTATATTCATAATTTAGACAACATTTCTAAAAACACATCTTCTTTTGAAGTACTTTTTGCTTCTACCAATTTACCTTGGCTAAAGGTGGCAAAAAACGGCAGATTGTCTACGCCAGCCATTTTTCTTGCTTCAGGATTTTGTTCTGCGTTTACATCTAAAAAAACAATGTCTTTAAAACGCTCATCCTCACTTAATCGCTTAAATTTAGGTGAAAACAATTTGCAGCTTCCACACCAATCGGCATAATATTTAACTACCACTTTATCGTGGGCCAAATCGTTTGCAAAATTTGAATCTTCGGTTTTTATAACAGCCATAATTATTTATTTTTATCTATTAGTTGGTTTATTTTACTTTCATCTAAGTAGCCCTCTGAACGGTGCAAGGTTTTCCCGTTTTTAAACAACATCACCAATGGAATGCCTTTAATTTGGTATTTCTCATTGTATTGAGGAAACTTGTCTACGTCAATACTGTATACAATTACTTCACTCGAACGTTCATCATGCACGCGGTCAATACTCGGCTGCATCATTTTACAAGGCTTGCACCAGGTGGCGTTAAAATCGACCATTACCAATTTGTCTCCATTGATTGCATCGTCAAAACTGATGGTATCATTTGGGTAGATTTTCTTAGGTAAGGTTTTTTGAACCGGCAACTTGGCATTAATCCAAGCAGGCATGCCACCATTTAATTCGTTTATGTTTTTAAATCCCTTGGACTTTAGTTTCTCAATCAACTTGGTATTTTCCTCTGCAGACCCACCTATCACGCAAACAGGAACATCTTTGTATAGCATGTCTATGTAGGCATCTAACTCAGGGCTATTGGGTACAAAAGATGCGGCATTAACAATATGACCTGAGTCAAATTCTGCCTGAGGTCTTAAATCAATGATTTGTGCATTGTTGTTTGATGCAATTTGGTTAAACGCTTCTAGATTCAATTTCCCCGCTGTATTGTTTTTACAAGCTGCTAGCAGCAACACAAGAATTAGCAAGGGTTTAAACATGCTCGCAAAGGTATTGGTTTTTAAATTATAAGTAAAATTGATTTGATTCATAAAGATATAATAAAAAACTATTTACCAAACAATGAGCTCAATCCTTGCAAACCGCCAGCCATGTTTGCAATGTCACCAATAGAGGCTTTTTCAGCAGCACCTAAGGCATTGTTTACCGCTTCGCAAAGGTCTTCCTCGAGTTGTATTTTGTTGTACAACTTAGACTCTTCAATGTGAATGGCAAGAATTTTTCGGTTTCCATTGCAATCAACGGTTATACCTTTGGTGGTTTCAGTAACGGTGATGGCTTCCATTTTAGCTTTTAGCTCATCAGCCTTCTTTTTCATTTCTAATAACTGTGAAATATTACCCAACATAATACTGCAAAGTTAATACAATCTGAAAGTAAAACAGCTTTTAAAAACGCTTAGAAAAGCTGATTTTTTTAGAACCGTCTAAACCAAGTAACCATTGGCAAAGGAATGGTAGAGCTATCGCCTTCAGGTATAAAATAACTCATCATTGCCAAACACACTTGCACGGATTGGTAATCAGTCTTTTTAAAACGCATGCCAGCCATTATCAATGCATAAGACGAAGTTCTTGTGTTGTTTTTTACGCTCACGATGTAATCGTTTGAATTGGGGATATATGTATAGTTGACCTCAGAGAAAGTACCTTTTGGCAAGAGCAACATGTTGTCAAAAACAAAACTGGTTTTACTCCCAATTTGTACAATCCCAGAGGCTGAAAACAATGGACCACTGAGCATCGAAGCTTTAATTGTTGGAATAGGCGTGTAAGTACCACCGTTCACCGCATAGCTTCCATTGACATATACCGTCCTTTGACTGCTCATGTAGCCCCAACCGCCAGAGAGTGTAAAATTATTTTTCCTGTTTCCTTTTGTAAGAGAGAGCCAGTGTAAACCGCCAAAACCTTTGCTATTGATCCATCCAGAAGTACCTAGCAAAGTACCTGCAGAGGCATATACCTTAGCGCCCTCTTTACTAAATGTATATTTAGCAGCAACAGCGATTGGGCTAAACAACCAAGTGGTCATTACCCCTAAATTCAACTTGGAGGTCACCGCAAAATGCACTTCAGGACCAAACAAATTCCACATGGCATAATTTTGCCCTTTCTTTATCGGCAGCGCATTGTTGGTAAAAGCATAACGCGTGGTAAATGGACTTTCTTCAACATATTCATTATTGACAATTTCAGCATCGGTAACTTTTACAATTTTCTTCACATTTTCTTTTTTGATGAACACCTTGCCTGTCAAATCGGTTAACATCAGAATTTCTCTTCCATCGTCCGAAAGTATCTTTCCGATGAACTCCTTGCCATCATATGTTACAACGACTACCTTGTTGCTGTCTTGTTTTGACAATGAATCGGTCTGAGAAAAACCTTTGAATGATAAGCCAAGCATTAACAAGAAGAATAAAATATATTTTTTCATACTATTGAATTAAATCGAATGCAATATAAAATTTATTTTTAAAACCACAACATCACAAAACAAACAAGCGTTAGGACAATCCACTGATAACACCATTGTCATCAATGTGCATTCCTTCAGAAGCAGGAACACTTGGCAGACCTGGCATGCGCATCATATTTCCCAAAATAGGAATTAAAAATCCTGCGCCAGCAGCTATTTCAAATTCACGTACGGTAACTGCAAAACCTGTAGGTCTGCCGATTTTTTTCTCATTGTCGCTAAACGATTTTTGTGTTTTGGCCATACATATCGGCAAATTGGAAAGTCCGAGTTTTTCAATTCGTTTTAACCCTTCCAAAGCCTTAGGGCTGTATTCAACACTTTCGGCTCCATATATTGTTTTGGCGATGGTTTCTATTTTTTCCTTTGGTGATTTGGCATGGTCATACAAGGGTTTAAAATTGCTTTTTTCCGATTCTATTTCAGATACAACTGCTCTGGCTAAATCTTGCGTTCCATTTCCACCCAACTCCCAAGCTTTTGAAACAACGGCCTTAACATCCATATCCGCACACATTTTTTGTAACAATTCAATTTCCTCTTGGGTATCTTTTATAAAATGGTTGATGGCAACAACGGGATTGAACCCAAATGTTTTTGCATTTTCTATGTGTTTTTGAAGGTTAACAAACCCCTTCTCTACCCTTTCCAATGATGGTGTGTTTAACTCTTCAGGACTTGCCCCGCCATGATGCCTCAAAGCCCTTATTGTAGCAACGATTACCATGGCCTTCGGTTTTAAATTTCCATAGACACATTTAATGTCCAAGAATTTCTCTGCACCCAAATCGGCGCCAAAGCCAGCTTCTGTCACCACATAGTCCGCCAAAGAAAGACCCATTCTGGTTGCAATTAATGAATTGGTTCCCTGCGCAATATTCGCAAATGGTCCACCATGCAATATGGCTGGATTGCCTTCTAGTGTTTGCACGAGATTTGGTTTAATGGCATCTTTTAACAAAATGGCCATAGCCTCTTGAACCTTCAAATCGCGGGCATATACTGGCTCGTTGCTGTATGTAAAACCAACTAAAATATTTCCTATCTTTTCTTTTAGACTTTGCAAATCGTTAGACAAACAAAGTATGGCCATGATTTCTGAAGCCGCCGTGATGTTAAATCCATCGCTGCGCATTACCCCATTTGCTTTTCCACCTATCCCTATGATTATTTCTCTTAAGCTTCGGTCGTTCATATCTATAACCCTTTTCCACAAAACCGTGCGTGGATCAATCTTGACCTCGTGTTTGGGATTTTGTATTACATTGTCAATGATAGCAGCTAAAAAATTATTGGCTTTTTCAACCGCTGAAAAATCACCTGTAAAATGCAAGTTGATGTCCTCCATCGGCACCACTTGAGAATACCCACCACCGGCCGCACCGCCTTTAATACCGAATACAGGCCCTAGCGATGGCTCGCGCAAAACAGCGACTGACTTCTTGCCTATTTTATTTAAGCCTTCATTCAATCCAATAGAAATGGTGGTCTTTCCCTCTCCTGCTGGTGTTGGGGTCATTGCCGTTACAAGTATCAAGTTCGATTTTTCAATTTTATCAAAATCAATTAACGACAAAGGTAACTTTGATTTATCGCGGCCATAATACTCTAATAACTCCTCGGGTATATTTAACTTTTCAGCTATCTGAGCGATAGGTTGTAATGCGATTGATTGGGCAATTTCTATATCATTCATAGGAAGTTCAAACCTACTAAATAAAATGATAAAAAATAAAAAACTACTTGAAATTTATAAACTGACTTTAAACAGCATTAACGCATCTTGTTGCGTTTTGAGAAAAACGGCAATAGGATTTGATCGAAGTCTTTTCTTGCATCAGCTTCCACAAAATCGATGCGGTATTGGTTGCATTTCAATTTCAATTCACTTTTAAATTGCTGCATTCTTTTTAAGTAAATATCACGAACATCGTCGGGATATAATTTTAACTCATCGCCTGATTCCGAATCTACAAACTTGTAGGGTCTGTTATCGAAGTTAAACTTCCCTTCTGTTTCTCCATCAGTAATATGGAAGACCACAACCTCATGCTTGCGAAATTTCAAATGCTGCAAGGCGCTAAACAAGGCATCGTTGTTATCCGAATTCTCAAACATATCGCTGAGAATAACGACCAAACTTCTTCTGTGAATTTGCTCAGCTATTCCGTCAATTACCTTTGACACATCTGTATTAGAACCTTTGGGAGAATCTAATAAGACTTTTTGCAGTTGATTGATGATGGTTCTGTAATGTGTGGTTGAAGATTTAACATCAGACTGCGACACCACTTGATCATTAAAACATGTTAAAGAAACAGCATCCCTTTGTCGGCGCATTAAATTTGCCAAGACTGCCGCAGCTAGAGCGGCAAATTTAATTTTAATGTTCGAATCAGCAGGATAATACATACTGCTAGAAACGTCCATTAAAATATGGCATCTCAGATTGGTTTCTTCATCAAAGCGTTTGACAAACAATTTATCCGTGCGGCCAAATAATTTCCAATCAATGTTTTTAGTCGATTCTCCTGTATTGTACAACCTATGTTCGGCAAACTCAACTGAAAAACCATGAAAAGGACTTTTGTGCAAACCGGTTATAAAACCCTCAACGACTTGAGAAGCCAAAAGGTCTAAATTCTCATAGCTTACAGCCAGTTCTTGAAGGTTCATGGTTTTAACAAATATACAAACTATTCGCCAAAGATTTTTGCTTTAGCATTGCGCATGATAGGCGACAAATATTGATCGCCTTGAACCACGGGAACAACGGAAGTAAAATCAGCTACATAATTTTCAATCGCGGATGACGACTTCAAAGGCCTTCTGAACTCTATTGCTTTTGAAGCCAACAACATTTCAATAGCCAATACTTGCTGAACGTTGTCCATCACTTTATACAACTTGGTGGCCGCATTTGCGCCCATGCTGACATGGTCTTCTTGCCCGTTGCTACTAACTATACTATCGACACTTGCTGGCGTGCATAGTTGTTTGTTTTGACTTACGATACCAGCAGCGGTGTATTGTGCGATCATGAACCCACTTTCTAAGCCCGGATTATTGGCTAAAAAAGGAGGAAGTCCAGCTTCACCAGAAATCAATTTATATATTCTTCGTTCTGATATTGACGCCAATTCGGCCAAAGCCATGGCAGCGAAATCGAGACTCAAGGCCAAAGTTTGACCATGAAAATTGCCCCCACTGATTACCATATCATCATCCGGAAATACATTCGGATTGTCTGTAACAGCATTTAATTCATTTTCAAATATCCCTTTGGTGTATGTCAGTGCATCCAAACTGGCTCCGTGCACTTGTGGAATGCATCTAAAAGAATACGGGTCTTGCACCCTTGGCTTTGTTGCTTTAACCATGTCGCTATTTTCTAACAAAGACTTGATTTTTTCAGCTACAGCAATTTGACCATTTTGCTTTCTTATACGGTGGGTATGTGGCAAAAATGGCTCTATTCGGGCATTAAACGATTCGATGCTGCAAGCGGCAACCATAGACGAATGGTGTAAAATACTGTCCGCTTGAATTTGACACCAAATGCCGTAGGCCAACATAAATTGTGTGCCGTTTATTAGGGCCAAACCTTCTTTTGGACCTAAGGTCACCGGATTTAAATTATTGGCTTTTAGCACAGGTAAGGCTGCTACAATTTGTCCATTTTGCCATACCTCACCTTCTCCAATAAGTGGCAAACTCATATGCGACAATGGGGCTAAATCACCCGAAGCGCCTAATGAACCCTGTTGGTAGATAACAGGCAAGATATTTAAATTGTATAAATCGAGCAGCAACTGAACAGTTTCCAATTGAACACCTGAATATCCGTAAGACAAGGATTTTACTTTTAAAAGTAGAATCAATTTCACAATTTTTTCCGGCACTAATTCACCTGTACCACAAGCATGTGAGCGAAGTAAATTGTATTGAAGCTCTTGCAATTCACTTTTAGCAACAGTGGTATTACACAATGAACCAAACCCAGTATTGATGCCATATATCACAGCATCGGTTGAGTCCATTTTGTTTTTTATGTAGTTATACGACTTTAAAATGGCCGCTTTGCTCTCCTCGCCTATACTTATTTTTTGTTTTGAATTAAGTACGTCAGCGACTTGTGCAATGGTTTGAATGTCTTCTATGAACATGAAACTAATTGATCGATTTAAAAATTCTATTCCAGCGCACTTTTACAAATTCATCTTCTTGGCGTTTTCCTTGTGTTGTAGGGCGCTTGTATTGTATGCTAAAGAACACAAACAATGGTTTTCCCACGATATGGTTTTCGGGAACGTAGCCCCAGAAACGAGAATCTAATGAATTGTCGCGGTTATCTCCCATCATCCAATAGTAGTCCATTTTAAACTCATACTCTTTAATAGGTTTTCCATCAATGTATGGCGTGCTTCCAACCAATTCAAAACTGCTATTACCCTCGTATATTTTAATTGCACGTTCATAGAAATAAAAATTGTACTTATCGATTGTAACCTTTTGGCCAGCTTTAGGCAGATACACTGGACCATAGAAGTCTTTGTTCCATGGATAAACCGTCATATTATCCGGGAAGACATTGGTTAAAGGTGATGTTAATTGGGTCTTAACTTTTATTGAATCAATTTTAGGAATTTCTGCATATCTGGTTGGATTCATATATTCCTCATTCATCAACACATACAGGTACCTCAAGTCGGCAGACAAAGGTTGGCTATATGAAATACCTAATTTCTTGGTTTCATCATAATTCAACTTCTGACCCTCTTTCATTTTGATGATGGCATTAAATTCGAGAACACCATCTGGGGAATAATAATTACCCCTAGGCGGCGAAATTTGCTGTCTCACCAAGTCAACTTGAAAATCTGCTTTAATTTTTTCTAAATCTTCAACACTTAAAGCCATGCGGTAAGTGCGCTCATTTAACAATATAAAATCGTAAATATCGTATTCTTTTGTCAATGTTTCTGCACTTGGAACCTCGGCCATTGGCTTAAATGTTAAGTAATAATTGTGCAACATTTTAGGTGGCTCATAGGCTTTTTCTCGGTTGATGTACAATACCCCATTTTTCAACTCAAGTATATCGCCGGGCAAACCAACACAACGCTTCACATAGTTTTGCATTTTATCAACCGGTCTCGGCGTTTGATCGTATTGATCCCAAGGCACGTTAAACACGATAGGGTCATTGCGCTTCACAGATTGAAAACCAGGCAAACGCATATAAGGCAATTCGATGGCCTCAGTATAGGCTTGAGCACCGAACAAATCTTGGTGCACCAATGGGAAAGCAATAGGTGTAATTGGGAAGCGAGGACCGTAATTCATTTTGCTTACAAACAAGAAATCACCCACCAACATACTGTCTTCCATTGAAGAGGTTGGAATCTTATACGGCTCCAATTGGAACATTCTGATTAAATAAGCGACCACGAAAGCAAAGAACAAAGCATCTGCCCATTCTCTGGTGGTGCCGCGCTTTTCAGGGATATACTTTTTTCTGAATTCAGGTGCTCTTGAAGCGCCAAGAAAAACAGATTTTTTATCCAAGGCAATTTGGTAGTAAAAATAGAAAGGGAAAATCACCCCAAGGACCTGTTCCCAAAACTTAAACTTACCATAACTTTCCATTAAATCGATGACCAAAGAAAACCAGATGATAACGTCGGCAGCGGGCAAAAGGGCCCAAATCATCCACGTTTTCGGTCTTCCTGTAATTTTTATCCAAGGCCAATAGCAGATAATTGGAAAGAATGCCATCCAAGCCAATTTGGAATTTGCCTTTTTAAAAAGCAAGAACAATCCAATATGTGTTAAAACATAAAGTGGAATGTAAATCAGTAAAAATGTATTTAAGTTACTAGGGTTCATGTTTGTATGTATTAAAATCCAATGATATCGCTCATGGTAAACGCACCTTTTTTATCAAAAAGCCATTCAGCTGCCACGATGGCACCGGTGGCAAAACCAGAACGGTTGTGAGCGACGTGTTTTATTTCTATATCGTCAATAAGAGAAGAATATTTTACGGTGTGGGTGCCAGGAACATCGTCTGTACGAATGGCCTTTATCGACAAATCCGTATTTGAATTTACCTCAGCATCTAATTTCCAATCAATTTTACGTCTTATTTCAGACAAAATTCCTTGGGCAATGGTAATGGCTGTTCCGCTAGGAGCATCTAATTTCTGAGTATGGTGAATTTCTTCTATTTCAACATTGTATTCAGGCAAATTCTCCATAGCCTGAGCAAGTATTTTATTGACATGAAAAAACAAGTTGACACCGATACTAAAATTTGAAGCGGTTAAAAGCGACTGTTTTTCACTTAAGCAAATGGATTTAATTTCGTCCAATTTATCATACCAACCGGTGGTTCCAACCACCACAGGAACATTTAAGGCAAAACACTTCTTGATGTTTTCCAAGGCTGAATCAGGCTTGGTAAACTCTATGGCAACATCTGCTTTTGAGATGGCTTTCCAATCTTCAACGCTCGACCCGTGGCTTAATTTACAAATGATATCATGCCCCCTTAAGGTTGCAATTTGTTCAATCATTTTACCCATTTTGCCGTAGCCAATTAATGCAATTTTAAGCGCTTTTGCCATACTACTGCAAACTTACATGATTTTCTTATTACATCAAACACACAATTAATCGTATAGACCAATACAAATATATTGTCGATGGTAAGTTAAATATAAAAAAAGGGCCAGTAGACTGACCCTTTAATGTAAAATGTTTAGTTTTCACCCAAATTTAATTCTTTATTAGCTTGCAAGTCTCAATTGCAGACCCTGACTCTACAAAAAGTATATAAATTCCGGCGGGCAAATGGCTTAAATCAATCTGTGAACTTCCCGGCATTAAATCAATTGTATAGACGCTTGTACCCATATTGTTTTTAACATTTAAAACAGCGCCTTCTTTGCTTTCAAAATTAAGTTGAATCAAACCTGAGCTTGGATTTGGATATACTGCAAAGTTTGATTGGTTTAGACCATTGTAAACCGAAACAGTGTTTTTGGCATAGCTTACATTTCCATTAAAATCTGTTTGTTTTAAACGGTAATATGTGTATCCTACATTTGGATTAGGGTCAAGCGCTTGATAAGAAAGTACTGTATTTGAATTTTCAGCACCTTGAACTTCTGCAAATGGTTTGAAGGAAAAACCATCAATGCTGCGCTCAAGGGTAAAGAATTTGTTGTTGGTTTCAGAAACGGTTCTCCAATTTAATTCAACTTGATTATTGACATTCATTTTACCGTCAAAATTCAACAAGGTAATTGGAAGTGGGTTGAAAGAAGGCGACAAAGAACCGAATGTGAAGGGGCTAAACGATGCGTTGGTATTTGAGGTTATATTTCCTGAAACTCCACCCGAGATATTTGTTTGACCTTTGCTTTCCCAAGAAGAACCATTCCAGTGCGCAACAACCAAATCGCTCGAGTAATTGTTAATTCCACTTAATGTATTTTCCCAAAAAAGCTGAACAGTTACAGCAGAAGAGCCTATAGAGCGGGCACAGTCCCAATACTCAACAATACTCACGTTGTTTAATATCAAGCCTGGGGTTGTAGATTTGCTGCTGGTATTTGAATATGCCGCATCAAAGTATTCAGCAGTAAATGCATCACTTGTATTTGAAGGCGCACTAATCCCTAGCCTAGCCCATTTTGTTCCTTTTCCAATTGGGAAAACAAAAGCATCATTTCCCGTTTTACGCATAGGACCATTGACAAAACTCACGCTGCTGCCTGAACTTGCAGTTGAATTATCGGCCATGTTGATGTAGTTTGTTGAGGTCGTGTTAATCTTACCCGCTAACAATGACAATCTATTGGCAATTGTAATTGGAGACGATAAAGTAGTATAACCAAACGTCTTATTTTGCTCTAACTCATCAAATATTTTTGCAGTTGCAGAACCACTTATTGTAGAATTGCTTGAGCCAATAAATGTTACTTTATACCCATTGGCATTAAAAGCGCCATCAATGGTTAAATTTCCCATAATATTAATAGATGCATTCAATGCCACATCGGAAGTACCCATAAAAGTTAAATGATTGAAATTAAATACACCGGAACCGCTAATGCTGGTAGTTGCCCCATCCATTCTAATTATTGAAGATTGACCATGTAATGTACCATTATTGGTTATAGAACCATTCACTAAAATATTTGAAGAGCTTCCTGCATAAAACAACATATCGGGGTCAATGATCAATTGATCGGTGGTTACAGTAGAAGTGGAAGCCAATGATTTACTAGCACCACCACTAATTTTTAATTTTCCATGCGTAAACGAGCTACTAATGGTTTGGTTAACTGAGCTGGATGCATAATTCACTGTACTCGTTTTGTTTAATGTTATAGTTCCGCTTAAAGCATAATTACTAGAGAATGTGGAGGCATAAACCATAAGCGTCCCTGCAGAACTAACCGACAAAGTGCCCGTTCCATTGACAATATAGGCATCGGTAGGATCCAAAACGCCACTGACCGAAAGACTATTATTAACCGTAATGCTGCTTTCCAATAATAGAGTAGAATTTGCACTAACTGTTAGACGGCGAAAAGTTGTGCTCCCCGTAATCGTTTGGACCACGCTGCCTGAAAAAGTTACAGCTGTAGATGAGTTTGAGCTTGAATAAGCCCCTTGAATGGTCCAATTGCCTTTTAACGTAATTGTTTTGTTTGCTGAATTGGCCAGAATTGTACCATTGGACCCAACGCTTAAACTACCCCAAACAGTAATATTGTTTGCTATACTGAGGGTTGATGATCGCAGCCCACTGCCTACGATAAGATTTTTGCAGTTTGCGCTTCCATTGAGTGCCGGTTGAAACGAACCAGTAAAGTTTGCATCGCCGATAATTGCATCGACGGTGGAAGTTGGAACCCCAGAGGTCCAATTTGAAGCAGTTGTCCAGTTGGTGTTGGTGACACCTTTCCAAGACGTAGTTTGGGCACCTATAAGCAAGGAATTAAACCCGCAAATGAGCACGATTAGGTATTTGAATGTAAAACGCATAATTCTTTTTTGTTACACTAAAAAAGAAGCATTTTCACAGTTTGTTTTGTTTTGAAAATTTTAAGCCTTTTTACTCAATAAGTAATTAATCTTTTAATTTTCAATAGTTTATAATCAAACATAAGTTGATACTTAACTTTATTAAAGCGTTTTTAACAATAAAAGTTACAAAAACACACACAAGCCTCATAATCAATTAGTTAATTTTAATAAACTATGAATAAAAATAAATTAATACACTATTTTAAACCCCGAAATAGTAATTTTTACCCCCGAAACAACAAAAAACAACAATTAAACTTTAGTCAAATATGGTCGTATTTTACCCTTTTTTAAGCCTTTTTAGCAATTCAGGAAATATTTTCATACTTTCAAGAAACTACCATCTGTTCAAATGTCAAAAAGTCAGTATTTTAGACAAAATTTCCTAACTTATTGGTTTGGAGAAGATTTTGAAACAAACTGAACAAGAACCTATGAATATAAATAAATTCACAATCAAAGCCCAATCTTGTGTTCAAAGTGCCCAACAAATTGCATTTGAGTCACAAAATCCAAGTATTGAGAATGCCCACTTATTGAAAGGCATTTTTGAGAACGACGAAGAAATTATTTCTTTTGTCTTCAGTAAACTTGGCGCAAACCTTCAAAGGGTTATTCAAGCAAACGATGCCATTATCAGTGGCTTCCCAAAAATAACCTCAGGCAATCCTTCTATTAATTTATCCAATGGAGCAAACAATACCCTCATGCAAGCCGAAAAGCTTATGAAAGAAATGGGTGATGAATATGTTTCCGTTGAACACCTCCTACTCGCTCTAATCCAAAGCAACGATGCTGTTGGTAACCTTATGAAAGACTCTGGCATCAAATCAAATGATGCAAAAAAAGCCATTCAAGAATTGAGGGGCGACTCTAAGGTCCAATCTCAATCAGGTGGCGAACAGTACAATGCGCTTAAAAAATACGGCCTTAACCTTAACGAGATGGCTGCTAAAGGCAAGCTAGATCCCGTTATTGGCCGCGATGAAGAAATTAGACGCGTACTGCAAATATTAAGCAGAAGAACAAAAAACAACCCCGTATTAATTGGTGAGCCTGGTGTTGGTAAAACCGCAATAGCCGAGGGACTTGCCCGACGTATTGTTCAAGGCGATGTGCCTGAAAACCTAAAATCAAAAACCATATTCTCACTAGACATGGGCGCCCTTATAGCAGGAGCTAAATACAAAGGCGAATTCGAGGAACGTCTTAAAGCGGTTGTCAATGAAGTCATCAAAAGCAATGGAGAAATCGTGCTTTTTATTGATGAAATACACACCCTTGTCGGCGCTGGCAAAAGCGAAGGCGCAATGGATGCTGCAAACATCTTAAAACCCGCTTTAGCAAGAGGCGAACTTAAAGCCATAGGCGCAACCACATTGGCTGAATACCAAAAATACATCGAAAACGACAAGGCACTTGAAAGGCGTTTTCAAAAAGTAATGGTTGAAGAACCAGATATCCAAGATGCCATTTCAATTTTACGCGGACTTAAAGAACGTTATGAAGTTCACCACAAGGTGCGCATCAAAGACGAAGCCATCATCAATGCTGTTGAATTGTCTAGCCGTTACATCAGCGACCGTTTTTTACCCGACAAGGCCATAGACTTACTCGACGAGGCGGCGTCTAAACTTAGAATTGAAATTGATTCCTTACCTGAAGAGTTGGATGAAATGAACCGTAAAATCATGCAACTTGAAATTGAACGCGAGGCCATCAAAAAAGAAAATGATGCCAGCAAGTTGGACAAACTCAACCAAGAACTTGCCAACTTATCTGAAAGCAGAAATACCATTAGCGCGCGTTGGAGAAGCGAAAAAGAGGTTGTAGA
>CANFXY010000049.1 GCA_947451105.1 Bacteroidota bacterium
GAAACACAATAAAATATGCTTTTATTTTATTTTTTCAATTAAAGGATTTGCAGTCTGCAAAAACAATTTTATATTTGCATGGTATGGCAATGAGTAAAAAATCACTGTTTGATGAGGCTGAAATAGACCTTAGTACAGTTTGTAAAGCAATGGGGCACCCAGCAAGAATTAAGATAATCAAAATACTGTTGGCTAAGAACGATCAAACCTGCCAAGAGATAGTAGACAAGCTTCCATTAAGTCAGTCTACTGTTTCACAACACCTTAGTGAATTGAGAAATGCCCAACTCATAAAAGGGAAAAACCACAAAACAAGTGTAATATACAGCGTAGACAAAGATTATTTAGCAAAATCTCAAAAAATGCTGAGTGATTTGTTTTATGCACACATTTTTAATGTGAAACAAACCACATTGTTTTAATCTTTACTTTAAGTTTTCTATAAAAAGCTGGAATTCAACAATTAACTCTTCCAGTTCCTTCTTTTTATCTTCTATCTTATTCAAGCGATAAAGTAAGTCATTCTTTATCATATCTATGTTTTGACCTTTCTGGGACTTAAGCATATCTCCATGGCCAAAAAGTAGCCATTCCGGACTTATATCCTCAAAGCTGCTAAGGATACTAATAATCAGATCTGTGCTGGCTTTATTCCGCCCTGAACTTAAATGCGAAAGAACAGCATTTGAGATTCCAATCTTGTTTGCAAATTCTAATCGACTCAACTGAGAGTAGTTAAATACCTCTAATATTCTGAATTCTAACATATTATAATTATTGTTTAAGTGGCTTTACAGGTGTAAATCAGCGTGTTTACAAATGTAATGGTATTGATTTACAAATGTAAATAATATATTTTACATTTGTAAACAGTCGCGAAGGTATAAACCACGCTTTATAAACCATTGTATTTTAAGTAATTAGCTAATTTACAGATGTAAAGGGGTTGTTAATTATCCATAGACATGGTCGGTAGGCTTGGATTACTCCTAATACCAAGTAGAAAAATGACTTGTAATTCTATTGTTATTAATCATAAAGTATAAATGTATATAATATACATAAAATCCTCATTTATAATTATATATATATTATGTTGTAAGTCTATAATTGGACATTTTTAGGCCTATTCCTCCCCTTCCTGGTTAAAATTTCAGAATAAGCAACCTATTATGAGACAAAGATTTCTTCGATCAGCTATACCAAGTCCTTAATCGAGTAATTTATTTACCCTACAAGCCAATAATAAAATATGTAATTTTTAATTTATACGAATAATTTCGTTATTAAAATAAATAGATGTTATAACTAATTCACATTTATTTAAATTATTCAATAGATTTTCCCATACTGAATAAAGTATAAAACCAAAGAAAATTTACAGAAGATAATTTTAGATAAAGCGAACTTATCTTGAATATTTGTGCTTGGAGAAAAAAGGCATTATCAGCAACATAGGTAGAGCTGCCAATATACCGGAAAACAGAAATGCAATAAAAAAATTACCTGTGTTGTTGTATATAAGACCTGCAAACGCAGAACCTAATATAATACCCAATTCCAGGAAAATAAAAAGTGTACCAAAAGCCTTCCCTTTTAATCCTGGTAAAGCAAGATCTGCCGACCATGCAAATAAAGAAGGAGAAATTAATCCGAAACCCAATCCAAACAATACGGACGAAATAATATAGGTTTCAATTCTTAAAGACAAGGCAAGGCAAAGCATACTGGAGCATAAAAAGACAGAACCAATAATAGATATAATTCTTCTGCCATAACGATCGCTCCAACGACCAGCCATAAACCTTACGAAAATAGACGAAACAATATAGATTGCCATATAAGTCCCCTTGTTCTCAATACCAATATAATATGAATAATCTGCAATAAGGGCAAGAACTGCTCCAGAGGAAAATGCACTTAATAAAAGAACAATTGAAGGTATTAATACCCGTTTTTCAAAAAGTTCATTTTTTCTGATTTTAAAATTTGACCAAGATATTTTTTTCGGCTGTTTAATTGATTCGTCCAAACTAAAAAAAATGAAAAATGAAATTAGGCCTAAAATTGCTGATACAATAAATGTAGAATCTAATCCAAATTCTGAGGTGCATTTGCTTCCAATTACCCATCCTATTGCATTGCCAATATTATTGCATATTCCAACGATGCCCATAGCCTCACCTCTTTTTTCAAAAGGAACCACATCGTCAGCATAGGCTGTAAAACCAGTTGGTGCAAATCCAGCACATATACCATGAAATGCTCTATTGGCAAAAAACAATAAAACAACTGGAATAAATAAATAAAAAAAACATGCTAAAGTCGTAATTAATGCACCGATGCACATTACAAAAACCCTTCCTACTGAATCGGAAAATTTGCCACTAAATGGTCGTGAAAACAAGGCAACAATGGCGAAGGATGGAATAATTAACCACTTATATTGTGTGCCACCAATTTCATCAAGCAAAATTGGCAAATCTGGCAACACCATTGTGAAGCTGCTAAAAAACAATAAGCAGGCTAAACAAAGTTTCCAAAAAGAAAGCGGATAGTTAATTTGCTGAGACAATGTTATCAATCATCAAGCTTCAAAACTGCCATGAATGCAGATTGAGGTATTTCGACATTTCCAACTTGTCTCATTCTCTTTTTACCTTCTTTTTGCTTTTCTAAAAGTTTCCTTTTTCTGCTTATATCACCACCATAACATTTTGCAGTTACATCTTTACGCAAAGCACTCAAAGATTCTCTTGCAATAATTTTCGCACCAATAGATGCTTGAATGGCGATCTCGAATTGTTGTCTTGGGATTAGTTCTCTTAATTTCTTGCAAATCTTTTTACCCAAATCGTACGCTCTATCTCGGTGGATGATTGAAGAAAGTGCATCAATAATATCCTTATTTAGCATAATATCCATTTTCACTAAATGGGATAATTTGTATTCAGTAGGATGGTAATCAAATGACGCATAACCTCTACTTATTGATTTTAATTTATCGTAAAAATCAAATACAACCTCTGCTAGAGGCATTTCAAAACTTAATTCTACTCTATTGGTTGTAAGATAAACTTGATTTTTAATCAAACCTCTCTTGTCCATACATAAGGCAATTACAGGTCCTACGAAATCAGTAGAAGTAATGATTGTAGCATGGATATAAGGTTCTTCAACATATTCTATATAATTTGGGTCAGGCAAATCACTTGGATTGTTAACTTCTACCATTTCCCCTTTTTTAGTATATGCTTTGTAAGAAACGTTCGGAACTGTTGTGATTACGGTCATACCAAATTCACGTTCAAGTCTCTCTTGGATAATTTCCATATGCAACATTCCAAGGAAACCGCAACGGAATCCAAATCCTAAGGCAGCTGAACTCTCAGGTTCAAAAACCAATGAAGCATCATTTAGTTGCAGCTTAAACATACTGTCTCTTAATTCTTCATAATCTTCAGTATCTACCGGATAAATCCCAGCAAATACCATTGGCTTTACATCTTCAAAACCTTTGATAGCCTCAGATGTAGGATTTAATTTACTGGTAATTGTATCTCCAACCTTTACTTCTTTTGCTTGTTTTATACCAGTGATTATATAACCAACATCACCTGCTAATACTTGTTGACGGGGCTCAGGTACCAATTTCAACGCACCTACTTCATCGGCATTGTATTCATTTTCAGTATTCATGAATTTTACCATTTCACCTTTGCTAATTGAGCCATCAATTACTTTGTAATAGGCAATAATTCCTCTAAATGAGTTGAATACTGAGTCAAAAATTAGCGCTTTTAAGGGTGCATTCAAATTCCCTTTTGGATAAGGAACACGTGCAACAATTGCTTTTAAGATATCATGAACCCCCATACCCGTTTTACCACTGGCAGCAATAATGCTGTCACGGTCACAACCAATTAAATCAACGATTTGATCTTTGACTTCTTCTGGCATTGCACCGGGCAAATCCATTTTATTTAAAATTGGTATAATTTCAAGATCATGCTCAATTGCCAAGTATAGATTACTGATGGTTTGAGCTTGAATACCTTGAGATGCATCAACTATCAATAAAGCACCTTCACATGCTGCAATACTTCTACTTACTTCGTAACTAAAATCTACGTGGCCTGGGGTGTCAATCAGGTTCAACACATAATCGTTTCCATCTAACTTGTAATTCATTTGAATTGCATGTGATTTGATGGTAATTCCTCGTTCTCGTTCCAAGTCCATGTCATCAAGCACTTGAGCCATCATTTCTCTTTTTGAAATGGTGTTTGTATATTCAAGTAACCTATCAGCTAAAGTACTTTTGCCATGGTCGATGTGTGCGATAATACAGAAATTGCGTATGTGCTGCATAAAATAAGGGTGCAAAAATAGTTTAAAATGATGAATTTTAAATACAAATTGAATTAAAGATAGCCACAATATGATGCAATAAAAACAAAGAGCGAACACCGTTTTCAGATGTCCGCTCTTTAAAAAAATACACTAGTTAAGCTTGATTCTATAAGGTCAATTGACCTAAATCATTCCTATTGTTTTATGATTTTATTTTGGCTGATAACGCCATCGACATTTAATTCAATATAGTACACACCATGCATAAGTTTACTTAAATCTAACTGGAAAACAAGACCGTTCAAGTTTTCAAAACTTAATAATTTTCCACCAAAAGAATTATAAACTGATACAGAGGCGTCCTCATTTTCATTGTTAGGAATTTCAATGTTTAGAACTCCTGCAACCGGTTGTGGATATAGTTTAATTTGGTTACTGATTTCATTGCTAAAGTTAATGCGAATGATTTTAGAGAAACAACTAACTCCATTTAGGTCTGTTTGTTTTAATCTATAGTATTGGATTCCAATTTTTGCTTGAACATCAAGTAACTCATAGTTCAGAATTCCATTTGAATTTTCAGAACCTTTGAGTACACCTATGCTTGACCATTCTTTTCCATCGAATGACTTTTCAACCGTGAAATAATCATTGTTACTTTCGTTTGATGTACTCCATTTTACTAAAACATCTTCATTCTGTCTAAGTGCTGTAAAATTTAACAATGATATTGGCAATGGATTTAGGAGACTAGCTGAACCCAGTGTGAAAGGACTAAAATTAGATACAACGCTATTGCTTTCAACAGTACCAGATTGATTATTACCTATTGAAGTGGCATTGCCTGTCGATTCCCATGCTGAACCATTGTATCTTGACACACGCAAGTCGCTCAAACTGTTTATACCGCCGCTTCTTGCGGAATTATAACTCAATTTCACCTGAACATTTGATAAACCAGATGTTCTATCTAAAGTCCAATATTCTTTTATACTAACATGGTTTAGGCTCGAATTTACATTTGTTGCACTGTAGACGTTACCATAGTATTGGGCCGTAAAATGATCGTTAGTATTGCTTGGTGCTGAAATTGAAATAGGAGCGCACACAGTACCATTTCCTACAGGAAAATTAAAAGCATCATTTCCGATTTTCCTGAATGGACCATTAACATGACTAGCATTTGAAGGAGGAGTTAATATAGTCGCATTGTCACCAAAAAAGATAAAGCGGTCAAATAAAGCACTTGTATTTATAATTCCATTAATAAAATCTAATTGATTTGTTAAAGTAAGTGGAATATTTATAGTGAAAATACCTGAAGTACTTAATCTTAATCTACTTAATGTTGGTGGAATTGATCCATTTCCATTTATAGATTGATTGGTGTTTCCATCGATGATAATCCATCCTGATCCACTTCCAAAGCTTACTGTATTAGCAGAATTAGTTGTATTGATGTCACCTGAAAGCGTATTTAAACCATTGTAGGCAGGTTGTAAATCTCCAGTTGACATTTCTTCAAATGTGATGCTACCATTGTAATCATCTCCAACATTATTAGCAAGTCTTAGTAAACTATCTGAATTATTTCTAACTGTTAAAGATCCATTAAAAACATTTCCACCATAAACAATATTTGAACTTCCACCATTAACTTTAATCAATATGGCTCCATCGGTAAAGGTGCCATTTTTCATAGAATCTATATTTTTAAATTCCAATTTACCTTCACCAAAACTTCCACCTACGATTTCAAATCTTTCAACCTGCCAAGTATTCGTGTTACCTGCATATACAGTCCCGCTAATGATTTTTAAGAAATTTATTTTCAAACCGTTGTTTGATCTAAAAGATTGGTTAGTATTAATGGTTAATCTATTGTACTCAATTTTACTACCGTAAAGCGTAGTGGCTGAATTGATCAATGCTTGCCCAGTTCCCATTCCTATCGAAACAGTGTTGGTTGAATTAGTGGAACTAACATCACTTGAATAGGTATTCACTCCATTGTATGCAGGTTCCAAAGCACCTGTGCTTCTTTCTTCGTATCTTATATATCCATTATAACTATCAGGTGCTGATACACTTAATCTAAAACGCGAAGCAGATGAGTTGTAAATATATGCTGAACCTTTAAATGTATTGCCTCCGTAAAGATCATTGTTTGAACCGCCGATTTTGTTAATCGTAATAGTGTTGCCTGCAGCATCAAAAATCATATTCTGCATACTTGCTATATTTTCAATAGATAAAGTACCACGAGATACAGTTCCACCAGTAAAGGATGCATTGTTTAAAATTGTAAGCGTGAAATCAGACAAATAAAGTGTTCCATTTGATTGGGTTAAATTAAGAATGGAAGTGTTAGCAGACAAATTTGGCTGTGCACCAGTTCCTGAACTAATCACTACATCATCCAAGCTTCCTGGAAAAGTATTCACTCCTGTGTTGGTGCCTGTCTTATTCCAATTGCCAGCATCTGTCCAAGCGGTTGAATTTGTTCCAGTCCAAGTAAAAGTCCATGCATTCAATTCTAAAAAACTGAGCAAAACGAATAAGGAACAAAAAAAATTAATTTTTTTCATATTATGTATTGTGTATTAAGTTGTGTCCGAGTGTGTGTGTTTTCGTAAGAAGTGAGTATTTATACTATTGAGTAAAAATACTTAGTTCTAGCGGTGGCAAATTTATAGTTATTTATCCACAAATCAAAAAAAAATGAATTTTCGTATACACAACCGACCTTTTAAATCCATAAACGCCTATTTATAAAATACTTATAATTTTTTTATAGAGTATTTATAATTTTTTAATTTTATAAAAATTATATTTTTTTTACTTTTTTGCCTTAAAGTAATGTGAACATAGCCACTCGGATTCATTAAATAAATTAACTTAAATCAACCTCTATATAATTTTGTTAAATCTAATCTAATTTCCAGGAAACTAAAGGAATATGGACCAATATAATGAAAGAGTTTTTAAATATTATTAATAAATACAAATATTATACTATGATAAGTTAATGTTAAAAAAACATTTTGTAAATGTCAAATTATCCGGTACATTTGCAAAGTGTTTTCATAGTTTTAGTTTTTAGACAGGGGCCGACATTGTTCGGTCCTTTTCTATTATAGACTTTTTCAAAGTTAATTACAAAAAAAACCTTCACCCAACATTTCTGCCGAGCAAAGGTTTTGCTAAAAATCAACTACCTCACATTATATCTTTTAAAAGTTCATAGAACTTTTGATTTTTAAATTTACAATTACTTTAGTCTAATGGTAAATGAGACAATAAACTAAATAATATAATTCCTAAAATAATCGCAATTGTCTTTTTAATCATTGTTTTTGGGTACCTCATATTTAGTCTTTTTTAAAGTTTTATTTTGAGCACAAATACACAGTAAGTATAAAATCCTAACGCTTGCAACTATCTTATAATCAAATATATAAAAGCAACATTGCTTTTTCAAATAGTATTAAAAAAAATTTAAAATTGCCTGTAAACGACTCAATTACAATGAGATAATTTTTGCGATTTTAATATTTCACATTAAAATCATTCAATTTATTAGATAAAAGTAGCCTGTGACGAGCAAATTATTGCATTTAAGTCGCCCAAAAAACACAACGAAATAATTTAATTTTATATGAGATAATAAACTTTAAAAAGAGTATTTAAATACCAATAAATCAATCAAATAACGAAAATATTATTTCTAGATTCTAATTTTATGTTTTGAATCAATGTTTATGGGGAAATTGCACGAATTGGCTATAAAACATTTTTGTGAGGCAATTTTGTGAAGCTCATGAAGATCAATTTCTTTGTCCAACGGAAGGATAGTTACCCGAGGGTTTAAAACAGCAGATTTAAAGCTACCGCCTTGACCTGGGATTATTTCCAATAATGCTTCAGGATTATCATAATATTCAATAACGATTACACCATGGTCGGCACATTCGTGTAAAAACCAAAGCATATGACAAGAAGACAATGCAGACAGCAACATTTCTTCAGGATTTAACTTGCTTGAATCACCTCTAAAAATTGCATCTGCTGATGCAAACACAGGCGCTTTGTTTTCGAAGTGAATGGTGTAGTCTCTTCTATAAGAATCGTATCTTTCTGTCCCATTTCCATTGTTACCAGTCCATTCAATTTTCAGCGTGTATGGGTGCAATTTCATTTTATTTTTATGGGTTTATTTAAATCTTAACGTTTGATCAAAATCAATAGGGATTTTATAAACGGTGCTATTGCTCTTTACGCGTGTATAGCCCGAAAAATGTACAGGAATTTCTTTAGTTTCAGAGAGTAAACTTTCCAAAACTCCAGATATTCCATGACTAACACTTAGTTGTGCAATATCAATTTTAAATTTAAACTCAATATTAAAGGGGCTTTTAGCCTTAATTTTACAAATATTGGATTGTGATATTTGCGCTATTTGCAAATCTTTAGAGATGATTTTCAACTCAGAATTCAATATTTGTGCATCAAATTCATTTGGGTTGTAAAAGTTAGCTTGCGCATTAAATGACACCTCACTTCCATTTGTTTCTATGTATTGAACTTTCTCTATTGAGATAAATTCGGGGGACCTAAAAACAGACCTGTAATAAACAATTATAAAAACACTTACTAAACCAATAAGTAAAATTAAAAACACAAGCCAATATCTGCGCAACATCTATACTAAGTCGGTGAGTAAATTAACACCTATTGGTTTTACAGTTAAAAGCCCCTCAGCATGCTTGCAATTAATATGCCTTGCAAGTTGCACACTTCTACCCTCAATATTCTTTTTGAATTCGGGTGTCGAAATAGGTGTCGTTGGTTCTAATGAATTTGGGTTAAAAAATTGCGAGGAAAAACATTCTAAGGCCTCTGTTCTCTTTGACCAAAATTCAGAAACATCTATAATCAAGTCAGGGTGTTGAAATAAGTCTTGTATATAGGCATATATATTTTTAGGCCTCCAAACCTCCTGAGCGATGCCGTTATGCTGTGTTTCAATCTTAATTAATCCAGATAAAAAAGCAGCCCTATGCACCAATTTGTGGGCAATTCCATGATCAGGATGCCTGTCGTTGTCTGAATTTATTAAAATAACATCTGGCTTATATTTTCTTATAACTTGAATTACAGAAGTTAATGATTCGCGGTTCACATCTAGAAAACCATCGCACATATTTAAATTCTCTCTAACAGATAGTTTTAATATTTCGGAAGCTTTCTGGGTTTCTTGTTTTCGTATTTCTAATTGTCCCCTTGTGCTTAATTCTCCTTGTGTCAGGTCGATAATACCTGTTGTTAAACCAGCATTTTGGTGTTTTAGCATTATACCTGCTGCGGAAATTTCCACGTCATCTGGATGGGCGGCAAATGCCAAAATATTTATTTTTTGAATCATTGTTGTGCTTCTATTGATTTTATAATCTCCTCTATTTGGTAATCTAAAACGGGATCATATGTTACTTTCATACTCGTATTGTATGATTTTGCCATTGCTTGAAAAAATAGAGTTTCTAATGCCCCGCCATAATCCTTCATGATGTCGAAAGTTGTTTTTCCTGTTTCTCTATGTATCAATTTGAGCAAGATCCTGCCCTCTTCTACATACATATTTTTTAAGTCATCCATAAATTGCTTTTTAATGGCCTTTTCACATTCCTTAATGTACTTTTTCTTTTCTTTTTCGCTTTTAAGTAGACATAAATTGTCTTCCATCATTTGCAATCTAAATGCGGCCATCTTAGCATAAGGCAATGCCTTCCTAACCCATTTGTTTAAATTCACAAAAGCATCTTTCTCTGCTTTGCTTTTGGTGCTTGTGGAATTGAAATTGAATTTATTTAACAAGTATACAGGCAAGGTATCCTTGCCTTCTATCTCATATCCAATTTTAACAAAAGAACGGCTTCTAAGTATTATAGTATCATCATTAATTGTATTCTTGGGATTATCAATTTGAGCATTTAAAACCACAGTTATAAAGCCGCATATTAATAAAAAGTATACTTTCATATCGTTGTTGTATTAATTCAATTACAAACTAAAATCAATCGATTTTATCCAGTTTAACAGGCTTCTTAACCTTTAAAGCATAGACAATTAAAACCAAACCTAAAATTGCAAGTCCCGTAGAGATTATCTCAGCTTGTGTGACTTTAAGGCCTAGGAAATCTTGAATTGTATTTACTCTGATCTTTTCAATCATAAATCTTTCTAGCCCATTCATGATTAAATAGATGCCAAATAATAGACCACCATATTTTAGCTTTTTCCTAATAGACCACAAAACAGCGAAAAGAATTAGCGCCATAATCGTTTCATAAAACGGCGTGGGAAATACCATTGGATCTAAGTGGTTACAATGCTGCTCTGCAAAACAATTGGGTAAAGGAACTCCAACACTGTTGACATTATTTGGATAGTCATATCGCCACATCCAATCTGGCAAGAAAGACATCCAATCTGGCTTAGGCGCTGTATTCACGATACCCCAATCGCCATCACCACTTACGTGGCAACCAATGCGGCCAGTGCCATAGCTTAACATCATGGCAGGACCACCAACATCTAACATGTGTAAAAATGGAATGCCTTTTTTCTTAGCGACGTACAATACTGATATTCCTCCAACTATTAGGCCACCATAAAAAGTAAGCCCACTAAATGATAGAATAGAGCCCATAGGGTCTTGGTTAAATTCAGATAAATTTTCTAGAATGTGAAAGAATTTAGCACCCAAAATACCTCCGATAAAGGCGGCTAAAGTTAATTCACCGATATAATACGATGGATCAACTATTTTAGTTTGTTCAATAGGTTCTGCTAGTCTTTGTTTTTTGTCCTGCCAATAGTTTACCCCTAAAAAAGCAAGTGCAAGCAGGATACCGTAAATGAAATTTCCTTGGGAGGAAAGCAAAAAACTTTGAGGATCATTATTTGCCAGTTTAAAATCCAAGAGAAGTGGAAGAATTTTATAACCAAAAATAAAACCTGTCAAACCTGAGCTAATGTATTCAGAATTTGAAAATGGTTTACCGGTAAAATATTTAACCGTAATACCTTTTCCTAGAATACCATCGTTGAATTTCCTTTTTAATTCAACACGCATCGCCCATCCAGCGAGCAAAAAAGAAATTGCGACAAAAAAACCAAAGGAATTAATCATCCTTAAAAAATCAAGTTCGATTCCGAACCAATCTTTGAATATGTAATAAAAATTAGGATACATGGTGGTTTTGGGTATAATTTATTTCAGCCAAGGCAAACCCTTCTGCGTTTACATCATTGAGCATGACTTCAGTAATTTCATTTATAAGCAATGGATCGTAATCGGCTTCTACTTTTATATAATTGTCGGTAAAGCCATACATTTTCCCATTTTTTTCTTCATTTTCAAAAAGCACTTTGTGGCTTGTGTTTAACTGTGAATGGTAGAAGGCTTGTTTTTTCTTTTCACTTAATATCCTAAGCATTTCGGTCCTTTCGTTTCTTTTAAATTGATGAACCTTGTCTTTCAATTTTGCTGCTGTAGTTTGAGCCCTCTCTGAATATGGGAAAACATGCAAATAAGAAACGTCTAAATCGCGTATAAAATTATATGTTTCGATAAACTCTTCATCGGTTTCACCTGGATAACCAACAATTACATCAACACCAATGGAACATTGCGGCATTAAAAGCTTAATTTTTTGAACTTTATCAACGTACAATTCTCTCTCATATTTTCTTCTCATACTTTTTAAAATTGTATTAGATCCACTTTGTAGAGGAATATGAAAATGTGGCATTACTTTATTTGACTTTGAAACAAAATCAATTATTCTATCTTCTAGAAGATTTGGCTCAATAGAAGATATGCGATAACGGTCAATACCTTCTATTTTGTCTAATTCAAGAAGCAAATCATAAAATGTTTCACCATTTTGAATCCCAAAATCACCAAGATTAACCCCCGTTAACACAACTTCTTTAACTTCTGTTTTGCTGACTTCATTGGCAATTTTTAGTGTTTCTTCAATTGTATGACTTCTGCTTTTACCCCTAGCCAATGGTATTGTGCAAAATGAACAGAAATAATCACAACCATCTTGAACTTTCAAAAAAGATCTTGTTCTATCTCCTATTGAAAATCCCGGGATAAAAACGTTGGTATCCTTGATATTCTGGTTAAATATTCCGGCCTTTTCGTTTTTCTTTTCTACACCTGAAAGATGTTGAATAAGATTAAATTTCTCTGCGGCGCCTAATACCAAATCGACACCGGGAATGTTGGCAATTTCAGCTGGTTTGAGCTGGGCATAACAACCGATAATAACGATGAAGGCATTGGGATTGTATTTAAGCGCTTCTTTTACAACCTTTTTACATTTTCTGTCTGCATGGTCGGTAACAGAACAGGTATTTATGACGTAAATATCAGCAGCTTCTGTAAATTCCTTTTTCATCAATCCCGCAGTTTCTAATTGTCTAGAAATTGTAGAAGTCTCTGAAAAATTGAGTTTACACCCAAGCGTATAAAAAGCTACAGAATTCAGCATTTAAAGTGCGAAATTAATAAAAATAACCCAATTAAATGGATTATAAATTAACGAAAAATATAATTGCAAAGGTCTTTACTTAATTCTGTGAATTAATCTTTGCGTTTTGCAAAAAGTCATTCAATTCCTTGATGAAAACTTCCAATCTAAGGCATGATAACTTCATAAAAGCATGAAGTTGATCTATATCCTCCTCTGGCACATCTGTTTCAACGAGTTGGTGCATAATGCCTATTAAATTAGAAACAGGCTGTCTTACTTTGTGTGACGTAATATGGAGCATTTGCTCTAATTGTTGGGTATATTCTTTCTTAAGTTTGTCTGACTTCAGTCTCTCTGTCAAATCAAAAGAAAGAATGAAAACACCTTCATTGACTGGATATAAAAACAGTTCATAGGTCGATAGATCTCCATTGGAATTTTGAAAATCAAATTCGAAACGAATTTGTCTGTTGCTCGCTATTACCTGGTCAATTTGAGTGGTTAATTTAGATTTTTTTAATTGCGGGAATTTTTCTTCAAGAGTAAATCCAATTAGATTATTTCGTTTATTTTGGGCCTGGTGCTCAAACGCCTTGTTGACATATACAAATTTGTGGTCTTTATCAATTAATTGCACCCCTTCATACATGTTTTCAATTAAAGTAAAGAAATACTGATTCATTTTTTTAATCTGATCTTCCTTTTCTTTAATTTCATTGTTGAAATTTTCCTTAATTTGAATCTTTTTCTCAATATGGTTTTTATCCCAAAGGGTCCAAAAAGCGCTTAGTATAACTGCTAAAACAGAAATCCCCCTATTAATTGCAATTTCTTGTGTTAAGGTTTCATTAAAATGTAAAAATACCACAATCAAATTACAAAAAATGGTAAGTATTAAAAGAGAGTAAATTAATTTCCTGCTTGCACCACGAAGCAGGATGAAGCTAAACATATAAAACACACCATCTACGTAATCTAAGGGGGTTAAAATGTCAATAAGGAACACAATAAAAACGCTTGCAATAGCTATTTTATGGTTTTTATTGTATTGTTCCATAGTATTTATAATTTGATTCCTAGCTTTATATGCAAAATTATTGCGCTGTAAACTTTAGCAAATGTATGGTAATTTATAAAAAAATACTAATTTCAAGAAAAATACACAACAATTCATGTTGCAACAACTATCCAAAAACTCTTGAAGCGAGTTCGAAAGATTTCGAAAATTTACCCTTGTCGATTTGCGTCTTTTCGTTTACTGAATCTAAAAAAGACAGGAGTAATTCTGTAGGTAAATTACCTGTCAATTTATCAGCAGCAAAAGGACATCCGCCATATCCCTTAATTGCAGCATCAAACTTTTTACATCCACTATCGTATGCCGCTTGAAGATTTTGGAGATAATTATCAGGCCTTGTATGCAAATGTGCGCCAAACTCCACATTGCTAATGTTATTTACACCATCAAACAATTGTTTAATATCGGCTGCTTTAGCCACTCCAATGGTATCTGATAAATTGATGAGTTCAATGCCTTCATTGGCTATTTTTTTGCACCAATCAGTGGCCAATTCAATGGACCAATCGTCGTTGTAAGGATTTCCAAATCCCATTGACAGGTATATTAAAAACTCTTTCTTGTTTTGCTTAGCAATATTTTGAATTGCCTTTAAACGCATAAAAGCCTCTGATGTAGTTTGTCTGGTATTTCTCAATTGAAATGTTTCAGAAATACTAAATGGGAAGCCAATTAAATCAATATGATCAAATCCACAAGCAGTTTCAGCGCCTTTTTCATTGGCGATTACACAAAGCAATTTAGTCTCATTGCTTACTTTATTAATTTTTGACAACACATCACTTGTATCTGAAAGTTGAGGCACCGCTTTGGCGGAAACAAAGCTTCCACAGTCTATTGTGTCAAAGCCAACTTCAATTAATGAATTAATGTATTCTACTTTTAAATCTGTAGGGATTATTTTCGAGAATCCTTGCATGGCGTCTCTAGAACATTCAACTATTTTGATTTTTGGGTCCATTACAAATTGGTATCTTTTGAATTTAAGCGTTCTTGAAACCGTCTAAACAACTCTTCATCGGTTAAACCTGAGTATTCAGACCATTTTTTAACTTCTTCAATTCTTGGGTGTTTTGGAAATAACGTTATAAATTGATCGTATAATTTTTTGGCATGTGCAGGATCTGGAATGGTTGCAAAAGCAATCCCCCCGTTTATCAAGGCTTGCGGAACTATAGGATTACTTGTGTATTCGTTGGCAACTCTTTCGTACAATCTAGCACCTTTAACAACCTTTGAATTGGTCACACAAATATGTGCAGCATGCATCAGGTAGTATGCGCTTGAATCGTGTTTCGGATTTGCATCCGCGAATCTAATATAGGAATTAATTAAGCTGTCACTATTTTTCAATTTAGAATTTTGCTCTAAACTGCTGATGTCTTTGATTGCGTTATCAACTCCACTGTTATTACAAGACGTAAAGAAAAAAATAATGGCTAAAAAATAAATATATTTCATAGTGCAAAAATAAGCTTGTTCTTGAAGCATACAAATTATTGATTGTTATCTTTAGATGCGCCGCTCATTGCCATTAAAAATGCTTTGATAAAACTATCGATATCACCATCCATTACAGCTTGAATATTACTCGTTTCCTCTCCTGTTCTCACATCTTTAACCAATTTATAGGGATGAAAAACATAGTTTCTTATTTGAGAGCCCCATTCAATTTTCATTTTACTGGCTTCAATTGCATCGCGGGCTTCGTTCTTTTTCCTAAGTTCCAATTCGTAAAGTTGGGATTTCAACATTTGCATAGCCAACTGTCTATTCTCACCTTGCGAACGCGCTTTTTGACAGACAACAACAATGCCCGTTGGTTTGTGCGTTAATTGAACTTTTGTTTCAACCTTGTTTACATTTTGACCTCCAGCACCACCACTTCTACTGGTGTGGAGTTCAACGTCTGCAGGGTTGATATCAATTACAATATCATCATCAACCATTGGATAAGCGTATACCGAAGCGAATGACGTATGTCTTCTGGCATTTGAATCGAAAGGAGAAATTCTAACCATCCTATGCACACCACTTTCCCCTTTTAAATAGCCGTAAGGGAAATGACCTTCATATTCCAGTGTAATCGATTTTATCCCAGCCACGTCACCGTCTTGCCTATCTATTTCTGTGACTTTGTAACCGTTCTTTTCACCCCACATGATGTACATGCGCGAAAGCATCTCGGCCCAATCACAACTTTCAGTCCCCCCAGCGCCACTGTTAATGGTAAGGATAGCACCTAAACGGTCTTCCTCACTTCTCAACATGTTTTTCATTTCGAGGTCTTCAACATTTAAGATACAAGCTCTATAGGCTTGTTCAATGTCATCCTCTGATGCTTCACCAATTTCTTGAAATTCTTTTAAAATTTCAATTTCAGCTATTCCATCCTCACACTTTTTATAAGCGTCAGTCCAAAATTTCTTTTCTTTAATTAATTTTAAGTGTTTTTCTGCCTTACTCGGCACATCCCAAAAATTGGGTGCCAAGGTTTGCGACTCTTCATCGGCTATTAGCGCCAGTTTTTGAGTGACGTCAAAGATACCTCCCCAAAGCCTCGACGCGGCCTTTTAAATCCTTCAATTGGTCGTTATTCATGCAGCAAATTTAAGTTTATCCAATGAATAATGCCCATAAAAGTTATTAAGAAAATTAAGATTAATCCATTAAATCATTGAGCATTGCAAATGCCATGTTCGCTGATCGTCCTATTACATTAATTCTTTCTCCATGAAAATGAAAGGTCTTTACGATGGTTTCTGTAGCAGAGGCAACTCCAATAACGACTGTACCTACCGGTTTTTCATCACTTCCACCTGCAGGACCAGCAACGCCTGAAACGGCTATTGAATAATCCGTTTGAAGACGCTCTCTTACGCCAATTGCCATTTGTGAAACCACTTGCTCACTCACTGCACCAACAGTTTCAAACAATGTTGATTCGACACCCAATTGGTGGTGTTTTACCGAATTGCTGTAACTAACTACTGAACCAACAAACACTTTTGAAGCGCCAGGAATAGACGTTAAAAGATGTGAAATATAGCCACCCGTGCAACTTTCAGCGACACTTAAGGATTTGCCCATAACATTCAATTTTTTTGAAGCTATTTCAGCCAGGGTTAAATCTTGGGTAGCGATAACACCGCTGCCGACTCTATCAATGATTTTTTGGGCGTACAAGTCAACAGACTCATGGATATCAAGCTCTTTAGACATGGTACCAGTTAACCTCAACCTAACGACATTTAAGCCTGGCAAATAGGCCAGTTTAATATTGTTCGGTAATTCATCCTCAATATCTTCAATTTGTTTGGCCAATATTGATTCAGGGATGTTAAAGGTTACAATGGTTTTGTGGTATAGTGTTGGTTCTTGGAAACGCTCTTGAATTTTAGGCAAGGCTTTAAATTCAAATATGTTTTTCATTTCATAAGGAACTCCTGGCAAAGAAATCACGACACGACCATCCACATCGAACCACATGCCGGGTGCGGTTCCCCATTCATTGAATAAGGTTATACATCCACTAGGCAGCTCAGCTTGAATTTTATTTATCTCTAACAGCTGTCTTCCACGGTCTTTGAAGTATAATTCTAATTGATCAATTACCGCTTGGTCTATTCTCCAATCCATTCCAAAATAATCCTTCAATGTTTTCTTTGTAATGTCATCTTTGGTTGGACCCAATCCGCCCGTTATAATAATTAATTCAGAACGCTTCAGGCAATTAGTGAGCATTTCTTTAATCTCATTGGCGTCATCACTTATTGAATTAATTCTATTGACTTTAATGTTCGATTTGTTTAACATCTGACCAAGCCAAGCACTGTTTGTATCAACTACTTGACCGATTAGCAATTCATCTCCTATTGTAATTATTTCAGCTTGCATAATTTCAATACAAAGATGGGCTATTTAAATAGAGTAGCTCATTTCAAGTTTTCAACATAAAAAAACCAGATGAATGTTATCTTTGCATAAGTTTACACACATATGAAAACCACAAAAGCATTCCCTTTTTTAATTATCTTTTTCATGTGGAGTGTGAACACCAGAGGGCAAGACACTACCTTTATTTTTCGGAACTTGGAGAAGGACTTTTACCATGCAATTTATATAGACAGCAACAAAGACTATAAATACTTCAGCAACATCAAACAATTTTCATTGCATGGACATGATTCAGCAGGCATGCACTTATCCTTACAAGAAGAGCTTAAGTATAAGAAACAAAAAATCAATCATTCAAAAATTGACAGTTTGTTCCCTAAGGTTTGGTACCAATTAAATGCATACAACAAGCAATTATATTTATATGAACCCAATGACAATGGGTTTAACACCAACAAAGTACTAAGTGATTCTTGTCTAATCAATTTCAATATGGATGGTGCAGACCCAATTTTAATAGATAGCGTAAAGCAAGTTGGCAAAACAGCCTTGCATTTATATAGTCAAAGACATTTTAGACCCCAACGGGATACCATTAGCATTTATATATTAGATTGGGAAAGAAAAATTGCTTTATTTGATTACCACAATCCGTATTTAGAAAATCGTTACCGATTGATGGTAGCGGCCGAGACTTCAAATACTTTTTCGGTGGTGGTTAATTATTCTAAAAACCGAAAACGTTTCGAGTATCAATTCGATACAATTGATTTTAAACCCTATTTAACGCAATTGGGATTAAA
>CANFXY010000050.1 GCA_947451105.1 Bacteroidota bacterium
GATTAATGTTGTTGAAGTCAGTTTTCTTTGGTAAATATTGTCTAATTAAGCCGTTAATATTTTCGTTTGCCCCCCTTTCAAAAGCACTGTAAGGATGAGCAAAGTACACTTTCGTGTCGAGTTTTTTACTCATGATTTTGTGTGCGGCAAATTCTTTTCCATTATCAACGGTTATTGTTCTTACAATAGCCTTTGCTCTCTTTAGTTTTTGGCTTATTTTATCTGCGGTATGTTTAGACTCTTTACTCTTAAGTTTAACTATAAATGTGTAAAGAGATTTTCTGTCTGTTATAGTTGCTATATTGCTTTTATGACCTTTCCCAACTATAGTGTCAGCTTCATAATCACCTATTCTGTTTCTTAATTCAACTATTTTAGGTCTCATAGATATAGACACTCTATCCTTTATAATACCCCTTCTTTGTTTACTGTTTTTGCGTCTTCGTCTAGCCCGGTGACTCTGTCTTAGAGATAAATGTAAAGTCCCTCCATTGGGTTTGTCTTTTTGGTAGATGTATCTATAAATTGTTTCATGACAAGCCATTTGTTTACCCTCAGATCTTATTCTTCCGCAGACCTGCTCTGGACTCCATTTCTCAACACCAATTCTTTGTTGCAAGATCTTAATATCTGCAGTACTTAGAGCTGGTTTCTTTACTGAATTCATTCTTCGTTCTTGACTTCTTTTTTGCGCTGGAGCAGCATTGTAACACTGGCTTCGACCTTGCGAGCTATTACGTTTTATTTCATAATAAATCGTCCTGATACTGCACCCAATTTCAATGGCGATTTCCTTTTTCTTTTTACTTTGTCGTAGCATATATGCTATAATTACTCTTTGTTCATTCGATAAATGTTTATACATTTGCTTTACACTTTTAAATTCCGAGAAGGGAAGGTAATCTTTGGATTACTTTCCTTTCAAAGAAAATTTTAAACTAAAGTGTGCAACTTGAATTTAGAACCTAGTTTTCATAAAAATTTAATTTTTGTTAATTAAATGATACCACTGATCTTTGTCTATCAAATAATAAATTTAATCAAACTTATGTCATTTCACGAAACTCAAATTGGTGGTATTTTAAAAATTGAAGGCAATGTTGTAAAATACTGCAGAAAAGATGGGGGCAATTGTCATCCTATCAATGTAGGAAAACCGGTTAGTATGGCCCAATGGCAAGGGAGTAAATTGATCATCACTTGTCAAGATGGTTCTGTAAGATGCTACGGCACTGAAAGTGGTTGGACCAGTATGTAAGGGTTTGTCTATCTAGTTATTGAAATCTAGAAATTAACAGGAGTGTTCTGTTTTCTCTCTTTTTAACCATCCTCTAATCTCTTTTTCATTCAATCAGAGTTGGATCATGTTTTCTAATTAGAGAAAATCAACTTTAAGAAGGATTGATCGTATTAACGGTATTCTGGATCTAGTTCCTCATCGTAAGCTGGAACTTCGTCTATTATAACTTCACTGTTTTTATCCGTTTTGATTTTGTTCTTTTTTGATTTTGGATTATCCTCGATAGATTTGTTTTTTCGGCTGCTTTTATTTGTTTTCGGAACCGTTTCTGTTGCTCTTTCGCTAAAAATCAAGTTTTTATATTCTTCTCTCTTTTTGTTCCAGTATTCATCGAATTTTGGGTATCCGTTCCATGCATCAAATTCCATATTTTCCATGTCTTCATGTATGGGATGCTGCAATTTATTTGCATATGCTAAAGCTTTGTCGAATTGCTTGTTTTGTAAGCATAAGTTTAGTGAATCCTCAAATAATTCAAGTTCTGAATGGATTTCTAAAGCATCTTTTTTTGATGCTCCTTCTCCTTGAAAAACAAAAAGTGCCATCAGAGAAACAATAACTGCAGCAATTACAATTATGCTTGTGCGATATCTTAAGAAAAAGGCCTGAAAATTTCGACCTTCTGATTTTAAATTAGCAATATTTTGTGTTTTTGTTTCTTCTTTTGCTTTTTTTAAGTCCTCTTCTGTATTGAGTCCAAAATGAGCAAATGCTTTTTTGATGTCTTCTTTTTCTTTTTTTCGTTTGGCCCAATAATTGGATTTGTTTGAATATAAATGTAACTTATCGGGTGTAATAACACGGATATGGTCTGGCATATCTGGGTGTGGCTGCCAGCTGCTTACAAGGTCTTCGTTAGAAGATGAATGGTTTTTGCTACTTGAAGTTTTGTTTTCAATTGGCCTGTCACTTTTGTTATTTGATGTTTGAGAATTATTATTTGTGTTTATTTTTCCTTTGCACGTGAAGCGCAATAGATCATCATTCATAACATCCGATTTGTTTAGGCCTGTTTTATTAGAAATCATATTTCTGCAGATATCCCTCCAAGCACCAGGACCATCATAATATAGTTCTTTGTCAAGGTCAAATTCTAAATCCTTAACTGCTGAGAGATTCCCTTCTGGAGTTCTATGCCGATATTGTACTTTGTGTCTATACATAAATGTAATTTTAAATAAAATTCAATGGTTTTAAAAGGCAAATATATTGATTTCTAATCAATTTGAATTTAGAGCTTATACCATAGGCTCTCTAGTAAATGTTTTTGGCTTTTGTGTTGTGGAAAGTGAAAAACAGGTTGCTAAATAGCTAAGATTTTTCTTAGAATTTTACATTGTACATTAAACGCGTTTTTGCCTACAGCTGACTGTCCATTAGTATGCATTAAATTTAAGATAGACTATAATTACTTCGAAAAAGAGGCTAAAAACAATCTTTCTTCTTTTGTCAAGGAATCAATACCATACTTACTGATTTTTTCCAATATGCTATCCATGTTCAAGTCCGTTTGAATCACATCGCTTTCAACTTTTGGTTCTGAGTCCTTAATCAGCTCCTCCACATTTTTAACGAATGTCTCCTCATTTTTATTTTCCTTTTTCTTTCTGGTGTTAAGCTCTGCCGGCTGTATTTTTAACAATTTGTCTTTGTCACGTTTTGTTAAAAATGAGTATGATGCATTCCATAACTTTAACCCTTTGTATTGATTCTCCTCAAATAATGTAGAATCTTCATTTAATTGAAAGGCCATAAAGTATGGTTTACTTGTGTCCCAAAAAACGCAGACTGCTTTAACCTTTTTTAAATACATTAAACACCAATCCAATAATTGGAATTGCTCTGTAATGACTTTTAACTGTTCTTGGTTGTATTTTTTTATATCAATTCGTATAACTTTCTTCCAATTTACTGTTGGTTCTGGCTTGTCCAATATTGATTCCCAATCAAACTCTTTGGTGACGATGTCGTGTTTTTTTGATTCTTTGTATTGTTTTATACTAAGTATAAATTTTTCATTTGTGGCTACATCTGTTTTGGGCAATGGTATTGGTTTGTATCTGTCAAGGGATGTTTTTTCAGCAGGGGAGATTGGTTTATCTGAGGGAAAGTCCAAAATATTGCCATCTGAAATTTGGTTAGCAATTGGGGTTAATTCTTGTTCTCGACCTTTTTTAAATATTTTAAACCATACCATGGAATAATTATTTTCAAGCATATCAACTATGTAATTAAAAGGCAAATTGAATTTAATGCATAAATCAGCAATTTGATTGTTGTTGATTTTATTGCCTGATTTGCTTATCAATTTTAAGCTGCAAAAATTTTCTCCTTCTTCAATCATATCGTTTTGTTGTTTGAGTTCCCAAATTAAATAAATTAATTGCATTTTAATTCGTCATTGTATAAAAAAATAAGAAATATTATTATATTTAAATATTATTTTGCAGTATGAAACACCCGAATGAAGATTTCTATAAAACAATCAATACCGCTGATGTAAAAAGTCAATATGGTGGTACATTCATTGAGCTGAGTAGGCTTATAGAATTGCATGATCCAATGGAACTTTTGATATATGACATAGAAGGTGAATACGATCCTGAAGTGGCTAGCATTTTGGTTCAATTGAACAAGGACTTAACAGAACAAGAGGTACACGACTTGGTTTTTAATGATTTTACCCATTGGTTTAGACCAGTTGCTGGCGAAAAGGAAAAATACAAAGAACTTTCAGCCGCTATCTACAATTGGATGCTTAAGGCTGATTTGACTTAAAATATATTATACGAATTACTGCAAAGAATAAGAATGACGAATAGCAAACATAAAAAAAGAACCTTGCTTTATTTGGCCTCTGGTGCATATAAGAAAGAATACGAAATACTGCCATATGAAAAGGTAATTTTGGTTGATAAATCCTCAAGCTACGCCAATTATAAGGCTTCAAACAATTCAAAGGTTGAGTTTTGGAATATCGACGCATTGGAGGCTGTGGGTGAAATTGCCTCAAGAGGTTTAGTGATCGATTGTCTCGTGTCCGTGAACGAGGGGTTAGACGAAGGCGCAGGTGACTATGTTATATTTTCTGAATTTCTTATGGGATACCTCAGCCCTTATTTAGCCGATGACGTAATGGTAATTACAGATTTAAGATACTATGGAACGGCAAAAATAAAAGACCATATTGCAAAAATGGATTGGGGTTTTAACAAAGTTAAAAAGCTGGATTCAAGCTGCGGGGATTATTTCGATCCTAGTATATTTTCTTCAGAAAGGGCATTGATGAAATCCAATGTTGTAAAGGAGTATGGGGATGTGTTTCTGTTAAGACGAAACTTTTGTAAAATATCCAAAAAGATTGGAAGGCTGCAGCTGAATATTATACATGGGAGTATTTGGAAAGATAGTAAGAATCTTGATGCCATTGGCCTGGGATTTCCCAAGAAAAAAAATAATTCAAACCGTTCCATAAGTCAAAAAGTTTTGGACTTCTTCCACCGTAAGCCCAAAACCTTTCCATTGAATAAATTGTCGATTTTAGAAATCCTAGACCTATGCAAGAAGGATCAAAAAAATAAGATAGGCTTAATGCCATGGTTGGATGGTGCTTACAAGGCGGTGTTTAATGATTTATACAAATACCGAGGACCTGATGCATATGAATTGAGTTTCTATCACCTCAATAAAGAAGATTACCAAGAATTGTATCTTTATTTTGGAGAATACTTTTTGCTCCGTTTTCCTGAGTATTTTAGAGAATTAAAAAGCAACGAGAATCTTTGGGCAACATTTGAGGAAGTTCTATCCAAAGGCAAAGGCTTTTTTATTTTAAAACTCTGCGAAGAGATTGCAATCAACCAAAAGCAGAAACCATTTTCATTTTACTTTTCCCAGATCAAATTAAAATCAGGGAAACTCAAGTTATACAGCAAATGCAAAGATCCATTTGTTAAAGGCATGATACGAATGGCAGAGGAATTAAGCGTTTAAAAGGATAATTATAACCATTCTCAAATTAAGAATCAACTCAACAATAAAACAAAATAATATAAATGGCGCACCCAATATACACCTTTATAAATCCCACAAACCAGAAACGCTATTTTCAGGAATGGGATACAATTACCGCTTATCCGGAGACCATACCAATGGACTTGTTGACTTTTTTGCAATACAAAGGTTTTTACAACAAGGACTATACAGGAACCGTATTCTCTGCATACAAGCGTTTAATTGAAAATGGTAGCACCATACCTGGTTCCATATTTCCTGATCCCAATACCCAGGAGAATCCTTTTTTCTTGCAGGCGTTATTGGTTTTATGTGAATTGGAAAATGATGCCAACTCTAAGAACGGGATCTTGAATAAAGCCCTTGAGGATTTATTTGTTTTGGAAATCAACTTTACTGATTTTTACCATCAATATTTGAATCTTATTTCTGAAATTGATGAGCATCCAAGGCGTCAATTGAATTATTACAGTTCTTTTTCTCAAACGTCAACGTGCTTGTCTAAGAGCGGGGCATTAATTGCGCCATTTGTAGATCAAGTCTTTGACGAATATAGTCTTCATTCATTTTTTAATGAAACGCGCAAATATGATTTTGATGCTTGGTTTAAAAATGGCTTGTTTTTTAAGCATCAAGATGCAATGGCCAAACTTTTTGTCTTATTGGGCAAAAACAATTTAATCGCAATAGATGCCATCCCTCATTTGTTAAGGAAAAATGAAGAGGTCGTTGCATTGTTTCATTTGTTCGGGATGCAAAGTTTATTGCCTGAAACTGCAGTAATTGAAAGCCAAGGACCGAGGGTTTTTGAATTAAAGGAATTTGACGCAAATCCTTTTTTGCGTGAATACGTTAACCATGCCGCGTTTAATTCTCTCGGCGATTCGTCACTTATTGGTTTGCCAATTTTTGAACTGACAGACGATGGGTTAGATGAACACTTAAGCAGAGTGTATTTGAATGCCAATCGGTTTGTTAACTTCGTTGAACAAAATGGCCAACGTCTTCTGCCAATGGTATACTCCACAAACTTTGTGTTTGACAAGACAGATCTGTTCTGTGTTTTAGCCCCTTTTACCTTACAACAGTACCATGTGTTTTTAAACAACGGTAGATTGATTGATACGAATGGTTATTACGATTGGTGTATGCTAAGCAATGTAGTGTCTTATTTCCAACATTTAGATCTCCAACGTTGGCAAAGAATAGCTTATAACAACAACCTGAGAAGTGTCCACAGTGAAACCGTAAATATCGAATTGGATATGGAGCAGGAGAACGAAAGCATTAGAAACTTTGAACGAAATTTCATTCAACAAAATCAGGAAGATGATGCCGTATTAAACGAGCGTTATATGAAGAGAGAAATCAGTGCGCCTGGTGAGATAAACCACCACCATAATGACGATGACGAATTGCCGTTTTAAGCTAGCTTAAGTTACGAAAAATAGGTTTTTAGTCTAAATAAAAATGGGTGATTCTTTCATCGATTTTTTTAAAAAAAACTCCCCAGCCCTGAAAGGGCGACATACCTCCAGCCATGGGTACCGCCCATGGTGTATTACGTGATGTATGAACAAATTACGAAATCACCGCCATGGTTTATAATATGTTGTCCAAATGTATTGTTAAATCACCGCCATGTTGTACAACGCAATGTGCAACAAAAAATATTTCATTAAATAACCATTGGGGTGGAAAACACCCCAATGACAAACATCGCCCATGGGTAATTACATTATCATGGAAGATTATTTATATTACCCATGCCAGAAGGCATATGAATGCCCACCCCCGATCCCAGTAGCAGAGCTCCGTCGTCGCACGCTACGGGATGATTGCGGCAGCCCCATGCAGGCATGACGTAGTTTTTGCTCAAACACTAGGCGGCGCGGCAGCAAGCCTTGGTGTATGAAGCAAAACAAGTTGTGGCAAGTGGGCTAAAGCGGATGGCGGGATAGGGTGCAAAAAAATCATTTCATTAAACAACCATTGGGGTGGAAAACACCCCAATGACAATCAATGGGCGGGCTACTCACCCAAATCAAACTCCACCGGAATACTGTGCATCACAGCAACGGTTTGTCCATTTTGTATTCCAGGTATCCAGCGGGGCATTTTTTTGATGATACGAAGGGCCTCGTAATCGAGCTCGCGGTAGCCAGATGATTTGGCAATTCCTGCAAAGATAATTTGTCCGTCTGTGGAAATGGTAAATGAAATGATACATGTGCCTTCTATTCCATCAACTGAAGCTGCAACTGGGTAGTTTAAATTTTCTTTAATATAGGCATCCAGTCCACCTTTGTAAATGAATTCTGGTTTTAGTTCCACGTTTGCATACGAGAAGGATTTATTGTAGGCAACATTGTCGTCCTCCATTTTAATGCTGCTTATTTGTGCATCGCGGGGCTCGGCGTTGTAATCAAGATTTTCTTGCACGGGCATGTCAATAACGTCTAGCATGGGTGCAAGCGATTGAATGGGTGTGAACTTTGTTTCTGGTGGCGGTGGAGGGCAAACTGCTGTCTTTAAGACAATACTGTCAATGCGCGAGCTGTCTTCCGCAGTTGTATCGCTAGCTGTTTGTTTCTGTTCAGGGGCTTTGCTGGGTTGGCATGCGACTATAAATGCAGAAAGTATTGAAAGTGAGATCAGGCTTTTCATACGTTGTAAAATTAATAAAAAAATGGATATGGGTTAGATGTTTAGTTTCCAAACTTGAAAAATGTGATTCTTACAAATTTCTCTACCCCTTGTGTAAAATAGTTTTAGACCTAAGTTTGCAATTTTGTTTTCTATTTACGTTTTTATGAAACGGTTTACACGCTTCTTTTAAATTGATGTAGAAAACAAATTAAAACATTGATCATCTTAATCAACACCGACAATAATCTTCGTGAAAACGAAGCAGAGCGCACAGACTTAAAATTGTTAATTCGGCAAGAAATGAAGCCTTTCATTGCCCATATCAGCCGCATTGAGGTTCATCTGAGCGATGAGAATGGCGCTAAAAGTGGTTTTGACGACAAACGATGCATGATGGAAGTGCGGATTGAAGGCCGTTTGCCCATGGCCGTTACCGCCCATGCCGAAACCGAAGACTTGGCCGTGGCTGCAGCGCTTGAGAATCTCAAAGAACTCTTTGTTGATTCGATGCGGAAATTGCAATATCGGTAGAACACTATGACCCTTTTTGTGGTTGATATTTGTTTTTAAAGTATCACAAATAAATTGTCAATTTATTTTTAAAATTAATATGTGAAATTTTAAATCAATTGATTTCTTGGTTTTGAATTATATTTGCGGTGTGAAGGTTTTTCCATACTGCCTTATTGTTTTGGTTTTGATTACTTCAATGACGCCTTGTTGCGCGCCATTCGAACTAGAACCTGCATGCTCTGGTGTGAAGAAAGATGCTTGTTGCTCGAAGAACAAAAAATCTACTGAGGAATCTGAAAAAGATTGTGGCATTTGTTCGCCATTTTTTACCTGTGGTTCTTGCACCGGTTTTCCTGTTCAGGCAATTGAAGTTTTTGTTCCACCCAATGCTCCAAACAATAGCAACGTCTTTGCAGATTGTTTCTTGAATTTTCCGGATGATTGTTTTATTGATAAATGGCAACCGCCAAAGTTGGTTTAAATGTCTAAACATTTTTAAAAACTTTCAATCAATTAACAACATAAAATCCAATGAAAAAAAATAAATTTGCCAAAGCTATTTTGGCCATCAGTCTTTTAGTTTTCTCTCAAGAGAATTCCTTTGCTTCTGCAAAAAATACATTAAGTAAGTTAAACACAAATTATATCGTCCATACAAGCGACAGCACCATTGTTTTAAGTGTAAGCGAAATGGGATGTAAAACCGATTCGAAAATGGTGCAAACCGCATTGTACCGTCGGGTAGGGATTAAGAAAGTAATTTTGTCAGAAGGCACAGTAACGGTTACATTTAATCCTCAGAAAATTTCAGTAAAGGAAATCGTTTCCATTATTGAAAATACGGGAACCTGCGAAGATCCGAATGCCAAAGTACACAAAGTGAAAATTAAATCGTAAATCATGCGATTGTTCTTTTTTATGTTCTGTTTTGCAACAGGAATAGAATCTATGCACGCTCAGGTTTTGCTTAATGCTAAAGTCGTGAATGGAAAAAATGAGGCAATAGCCTCAGTTCAAGTATTGGATGTACAAAGAAAAGTAATTACGATGACCGATTCTTTTGGTTATTTTAATATTGAAGAATCTTTACTTGATGCTGGGTATCTGTTGCTGAAACATCCAAATTATATAGAGGATACGATTCGCAAACCATTAAATGCGAATAGTGTTTATGTTTTGAAAGAAGTGGTAACGATTAAAGGATTTACCATTAAAACCGACGATGTAAATTCAAAGGTCGCTGGATTGACGGTGAAAACAGAATTGATTAATCAAGCAGAATTAAAGAAGGCTGCTTGTTGCGATTTGGCCGGTTGTTTTGAGACCCAGGGTACTGTTCAAGCTATGACCACCAATATTATTACCAATGCCAAAGAACTGAGAATCTTGGGTCTTTCAGGTGTATATAACCAAGTGTTGATAGATGGTATGCCAATGGTTATTGGCTTAGCTTATACCTATGGCATTAGTAGCTTGCCGGGTACTTTGGTCGACAATATTTTTGTGTCCAAAGGCAGCACCTCTGTTTTGCAAGGTTATGAAAGTATGGTTGGACAAATTAATGTGCTACCTAAAAGTCCAGATAAAGGTGAAAAATTGTTTTTAAACACATATGTCAATAGTTTTGGAGAAAACCAACACAATATTAATTTTCGTTTGGGCAAAGGGAAATGGAGCAATTTAACAGCCCTTCATGTGGTACAACCTGCGCAGAAATGGGACCGCGATGGCGATGGATTTTTAGACTTACCGCATTTGAAAAGGTTTTTGTTTTACGACAAATTGAAGTATGGCGATGAGAATAAAAATGGGTTTAGTTTTTTATTGGGTACAAAAATATTTAATGAAGAACGGGTTGGTGGTCAATGGCAATTTGATAAAAACAAAGACATTGGCAGCAGCTTGGTGTATGGACAATGGGTAAAATTTACCCAAGGGGATGCCTATTTAAAAACGGGCTACCGATGGAATGAAAATGAACGCATTTCTGTTTCGGCCTCAGGGGTTTTGCATGCACAGAATTCTTGGTTTGGAACCGTGCATTATCTGGCCAAACAAAAGCAAGTGTATGCCAATGCACAATATGAAAAAACATGGCGCTCTGCCCATGAGTTTAAAACCGGTTTGTCCTTGCGCAGTTTGAACATCAACGAACAAATTGGTTTTACCGATACCAACTTACGCCGCAGTTATGCCGGTAATTATTTAAAGCAAGAATTTGTTCCCGGTGTTTTTGTGGAGAATATATTTAAGTGGCGGGGCGATTTAATTACCTTGATTACCGGGGTGCGCGCCGATCACCACAACGTGTTTGCATGGAAACTAACACCAAGGGCGATGTTGAAAATTGAGCTCAGTGAAAAGACCAGTTTAAGAGCCTCAGCAGGCACAGGATGGCGAACCGTTAATTTGTTTTCAGAAAACATAGGACTTTTGGTGAGCTCGCGCGATATCGTGTTTAAAGAAGAATTAGATCCAGAACAAGCATTTAATTGGGGATTGAACCTTATGCATAAAATAAAAGCTAAAAAATTGGAAGGATTTATAACTATAGATTTTTACCAAACACGATTTGAAAATCAGTTTTTTCCCGACTATGATGCCGTGCCTACGAAAGCAATCATCTCAAATTTTTCTGGTTTGTCGGTCTCAAATGGATTTCAAACCGACCTGAATGTAAAGTACAGGAAACAATGGGAAATTAAATTGGCTTATAATTATTTGGATGTATATAGAAAGATAAACGGGGAAAAAGTTTTGTTGCCATTTAATTCAAAACATAAATTATTGGCAGCCGTTTCTTACATTCCCAAAACGAAGAAATGGAGGATAGATGTAAACGCTCATTGGTTTGGTGTACAACGTTTGCCGAATACCGATTTGAATCCTGAAGAATACCAACAACCCAAGCAATCAAAACCATATTCAACGTTTAATTTGCAGTTGAGTAAAACTTGGAAACGACTTGATGTCTATATGGGTTGTGAGAATTTGCTTGACTATCGACAATTAAAACCCATAGTAAGTTGGCAGAACCCATTTAGCCCGTATTTTGACACCTCTTTCAATTGGGGCCCAACCCGAGGAAGAGAATTGTATTTGGGCTTTCGCTACAAAATAAACTAAAGCTAGCGCTGTGGGTTAAATTTTTAAATCGTGCATAAAATTCACGTGAGGAAAATTCATTTTATCAATATAATTGTATGATGAATCATCCTGATGTGCATTTTCAATTTGCCGGTTTTTTTCCTGAGCCCCGACTTAGGCCCTATGCCTACTTGCTGTCTAAAAAAATGCAAGAAGGGCATATCTGTGTGCACGAACAAGATGTTCAAGCACAACTAAAAGATACGCCATTTGAAGAGGCTGAATTGAAAACGCCTTTATCCTCTTTGGATAAATTCGTTGCGACCGCCCCAAATCAAATCTTGCCTTTTGTATTGTACAACCAGCGTTTATATTTGCAACGCTATTTTACCTACGAATCTCAAATATTAGAGCGCATCAAAAGCTTTGTCCAAACTGAAAAAGCCTTGGAACAAGAACGCTTGGATGTCTTGAAATCACAATCTGCTCTGTTGGCCAGCTTTCAAGCCGACTATGATTTGAACGCCTTGCCGGAAGAAGAGAAAGTAGATTGGCAAATGGTGGCCGTACTCCAAAGTGTATTGCATAATTTTTCAATCGTTACGGGAGGTCCTGGAACGGGTAAGACCACCACAGTGGCGAAAATATTGGCGGTTTTGCTTACTCTAAATCCTGATTGTAAAATAGCCTTGTGTGCACCAACGGGGAAAGCGGCCATGCGCATGGCCGAGAGTTTAAAGAACACCAATTTGCCACTTGAAGACAGCATTAAAACGGTCCTGAAAAAATTAAGCCCCAATACCATACACCGTTTGTTGCGCTATGTGCCAAACAGCATAAATTTCAAACACAACAAATCCAATCCCTTGCCTTACGATGTGGTGGTGGTAGATGAGGCTTCCATGTTGGATGTTGCTTTGTTTGCCAAATTGCTTGAAGCTATTGGCGACAATACCCGCTTGATTTTGTTGGGCGATAAAAACCAATTGGCCTCTGTGGAAGCCGGTTCTTTGTTTGGCGATTTATGCAGGGCTCAGGACAGCAACCTATTGTTTGCTTCTGAGTCGGTTCAAACTATAAATTCATTTATACCTGAAAAAGAAAGGCATTTGCAACAAAGACATATTGGTCAATCGACCCATCCCTTATTTGCACATGTGGTGGAGCTACAGAAGTCGCACCGCTTTAGCAGCAGCAGTGGCATAGGCAAATTGAGTAAAGCCATTATACAAAATGATGAAGTGGCCTTGCAAGAATTTATCGCTACTGGGTATGCTGGAATTGAGCGCATAGACAACAAAGACCATGTCGGATTTGAAGCTTTTATAGAAGGCTATGCCGATTACATAAAAGAAAAGGATGTAGCCACAGCCTTAGACAAGTTTAACCAACTGCGCGTGCTCTGTGCCGTGCGAGAAGGTGCTCAGGGTTTGTACAGTTTGAACAAGGCCATTGAAAGTTATTTGAGTAAGAAAAATTTGATCAGTCCCAACAGCGATTACTACGAAAACAGGCCCATTATCATCACCAAAAATTACCCCGATTTGAAATTGTTCAATGGCGATATTGGCCTCGTGCGAAAAGACGATCAAGGCAATTTGCGTGCATGGTTTGAGGACAGCGACAAGTACATCCGTTCGGTGATGCCAGCTTACATTGCCCATGCAGAGACCGTGTTTGCAATGACGATTCATAAGTCGCAGGGCTCTGAGTACCCCAAGGTATTGGTGGTTTTGCCAGAAACAAGTGGCGGGCAATTGTTAACCCGCGAATTGTTGTACACTGCGGTGACAAGGGCCAAAACATCCTTGGTCTTGCAATGCAGCAGCGCACAAATGTTGTCAACCTGTGCCCAAGGTGTGAGCAGAACTTCGGGAATTGTAGAACGCTTAAAAGAAAACTAAAACCATGTCCATTCAATTATTTGTATCCAATGCTTTACCCAAATTGGCGGCCCAAATGGCCAGCGATTTGAAGCAGAATAAAACCAATGTATTTGCCCCTGAGCAAATTATTACCCAGACAGAGGGAATGAACAATTGGCTGAAAATCCGTTTGTCTCATCACTTAGGTATTGCCGCCAATTTGGTGTTTGGAAAGCCCAGCGATTTGATTTCAAAAATCTACTATTTATTGGGTGGTTATAGCAAACCAATTTTGGGTGTCGATTACATCAAGTGGAATTTATACCATCTATTATCCGAACAAGGTTTTAAAGATAAATTTAGCGGAATTGCCAAATATTATGAAAACAATGATGTGAAGCAAATCGCGCTGGCGGCCAAAATCGCCGACTTGTTCGACCAATACCAAATTTACCGTCCAGAAATTATTGAACAGTGGAGCCGCACTGAATTGGTCAACGTGGTAGACGATTTCCAAGAATACCTTTGGGTGCGTTTGCAAGAAATTGTAAACAAGACCATGTTGGATAAAACCAATATTATTCAAGAGATTATTGAGGCCTTAAAAGAAGAAGAAAAGCAGGAACTGTTAAAAGCCAATCTTCCCTACATTCAATTTTTTGGAATAGCGGTTATCACCCCTTTTTACCTTAACTTGTTTAATGAATTGTCAAAATATATTGACATCCGTTTTTATCTCTTAAATCCAGCACCTACAAGCTATTGGTTGGAGGATAAATCGGAGAAAGAAATTGCCAAATACGCACAGAAATTTCCTAAAATAAAACGGGAAAACAACACCTTTGGGACCCAAGGCAATGAATTGTTAACCAGCTGGGGCACCATTATAAAAGACAGTTTTTCGCTCTTGTTTCAAGACGAAATGTACATCAACAGTTACAACGACGACTTAGCAGAAGAGCCTGCCGAAGCGGTAAGCTTGTTGCAGAAAATTCAAAGCGATATTTTTTACAATGCCGACAAAGAGATGCGCTTGAAGTTAAACGAAGCGGATATCAAAGATGGTTCGGTGCAAATCAATTCTTGCTACACCATTGTGCGCGAAATTGAAGTCTTGTACAATTACATGGTTGATTTGGTGGAGAATAGCCAAGACAAATATTCGCCACGCGACTTTGTGGTAATGGCCAGCGACATCGATGCCTATGCGCCCTACATTCGTGCGGTATTTGACAATGCGCCTTACCGTTTTCCATACACCATAGCCGACGAGCACATCAATGTTGGAAATTCAATATTCAATGCCATTGAACAAATTTTGTCTTTGCAGCTGGAGTCTTTCAAGACCGAAGACATTATGGTTTTGTTTGAATCAAAATACATACGCGAGCGTTTTGGAATAAAAGATGTCGCTTTAATTCGAAGAGCCATTGAAGCGGCCAATATCCGTTTTGGACAAAAGGGGAATATTGAAAATGGAACCCATGTATTGAGTTGGGACTATGGTCTAAAAAGAATCGTATACGGTATATGCATCAGCGGAGAACCTGTTGTTGAAATTGATGGAGATACTTTAATTCCACTCGATAGTTTTGAAGGATCTGATACCTACGACCTGATTCGTTTTTGGAATTTCATGCAAGTATTGGAAAGTACCTTGTTGAAGAGAAACACCGCAAAAGGGGTAGTTGAATGGGGTAAGTATATTCAAGAGTTGGTGGAAGATTTGGTGTTCCAATCGAGCGAACAAGAGGACGATGACTACCACCGTTTGATTTTGTATCTAGAGCGTTTAAGTTCTTTTGAAGAAATCAGTGCTGAGCCAATCAGTTTTGAGGTTTTTAGACACAGCTTTTTAGAAGTCTTGAACACTGAAACCAAGGCCAAGTCGTTTGCCAGTGCAGGCGTTACTTTTTGTTCCTTGATTCCAATGCGCAGTATTCCATTTAAAGTGGTGGCCATGTTGGGTATGAATTTCGACAAGTTTCCACGCAAAGAAAACGAGCCGAGTTTTAATTTAATTGAACAAAATAAACGAAAGGGCGATCGAAATGTAAAAGACAACGACAAGCATTTGTTTTTAGAAACCATACTCTCTGCTGAGCAAAACTTTTATGTGAGTTTTATCGGCCGCAGTGCCAAAGATGCTGTGCCTATACCTCCATCTTCACTCCTTGATGAATTGATTGAATACATTGTGCAAGGGGTTGAGACAACGGATAAGAATCTATACGATCTTATTGTTAATGTGCATCCATTGCATGGCTTTAGTCAGAAGTACTTTAACGGTTCGGGGTTGAAGACCTATTTGAGCGATGCCAATTATGAAAGCAAACAAGGCGATGCTGCAGCCGTAAGCAGCGAGATGGATTTGAATTTTGATGAGATTGCACTTGCCGATCTCTTGAATTTCATAAAAGACCCAGTTAAGTTTTATTTCAACAAACGCTTGGGTGTTTATTACCGAGAAGAAGCCATTTTGTTGCCCGATACAGAGGTGTTCGACTTTGACCAATTGGGGAGTTGGAAAATAAAAGATGACTTACTCAAGTTGCCTGCCGACCAATACGAAACGTATTTTGAACGTCAAAATTTAATGGGAAATTTCCCTTTAATGAATGCGGGAAAACTGGTGTTTCAAAAGTTTTTGTTAGATATTCAGGCAAAGACGGGTATGATAATAGACCAGACGGGGGGAGAAGCTGCAAGTCCAGTCGTATTTAGTTTTAAAATTGGAGAGCATATACTTACTGGAAAGTCAGAGTATGTGTACGGCGATATGTTTTTGTCCTGGTCTGATTCGAGCAACAACAAAAAACATGTGGTATCTGCGTATCTGGAATACTTGGTGTTGACCGCTGCTGGTCATGCATTGGATTTCTGTTTTATTGATTTAAAAAAATCAAAAAAGTTTTGGATCAATCGCAACGAAATTAGCCAAACAGAAGCCGTGCAAGAACTCGCACAATATTTGGAATTTTTCAAAGGCGCATACAAGGAGCCCTTCATGTTTTGCCCCGGTATGGTGGGCAATCCATTGAATTATTTTAAAAAGGGACCTGAAGGATTTGTGTCAACTGTATATGGGATGATTGAAAACCCTAAAGACTATTTTTTCAAAAACAATGAATACAACAAGAAAGCCCTGGAATATGGTTTTTTTGAGTTGGAACACGCGCACAAGTTTGAAGAAAACATTGAATTTATTTTTGGAAGAATCAACCACTTAATGCCTAAACTGAGCAAACTATGGAAGTAAAACAATTTGATGCAAAAGAAGTGCTTTTGCAGGGAAGTAATTTGATAGAAGCGAGTGCTGGAACGGGCAAGACCTATTCCATCGCCATATTGGCTTTGCGTTTGGTGATGGAGAAAAATATCCCCATCCAAGAAATTTTGATGGTGACCTTTACCAAAGCCGCCGTGGCGGAGTTGGAAACCAGGGTGCGCTTGTTTATTCGCTTGGCGCATATGGCCTGCGTGGGTCAGAAGATAGACGATGATAAAATAAATGATTTGGTGTTGCAGTCTATTGCACAATTTCAGCGGCCAGAAGTAGAGCGCCGTTTGAAAACCGCCATCTTGTTTTTGGACGAAACTTCCATCAACACCATACATGGATTTTGTCAAAGGACTTTAAATGAATACGCCTTCGAGACCAACCAAATATTTGGTTCAGGTGCAACCAGTGAAGTTGAATTGAATGAGTTGCTTGAAGCAACGGTGAATCAATTTTGGCGCACAGAAATAACCTGTTTGGAGAGTGAATTGCTAAGGCATTTAGAAGCAGGATTTAAACGCGAAGACCTAAAAATATTTGCAAAGAACATTTTGGGTGGCCAAGTTTTGATAGTGGCTGAGCCATATGAAACAGACTTTTTGGAGCCTGGTAAACAGAAACAATTAATTGCTTATTTGTCAGAATTTGAAGCAGCCATTGAAGATGTGCTTAATGAGGCCAAGGCCTATGTGGATACAAATTATGATGAGTTGATGGATAAGGTTTTGGCAGACACCTATGCCAAGAAAGATTTCCCTGAATTGTTAGACAACGCAGATGAATTGTTTAAAAACGTTTTGCAACTCAGAGACAAAAAATATGTTGTGAAAATATTTGGCGAATTGTTGGATATTTTGGACAAGGCGGTTGAGCCTCAAAATGCGCTTCAATATGCCATAGATGTGTTTACGAATAAGCTTCAACAATTTGCCTTGAAACAAATTGTCAATGAGGTAAAAGAGTTAAAAGACCGCAACAGTTTTTTAACTTTTGATGACATGATACAAAAGCTATATGATGCGGTTGTAGAAAGGAATAATGTTACTTTACGCGATGCCTTGCGCATAAAATACAAGGCGGTTTTTATCGACGAATTTCAAGACACCGATAAAAACCAGTATCAGATTTTCAGCCATTTGTTTTCAGAAGCGCCCTCTATTTTGTTTTTTATTGGTGACCCTAAACAATCCATTTACGCTTGGCGAAAGGCCGATATCAATACCTATTTCAGTGCAAAGAAAATGGTGAACAATGTATATGGCATGAACACCAATTTTCGCTCGAGCAATGCCATTGTTGCGGCGCAAAATGCTTTTTTTAAGCCAACGCCAGACTTTGACACCTTCGAATTTAGAGGCGCTGCAGATGCCATTGAATACATAAATGTTGAGGCACCAAGTGACAACCAAAAAGGTGAATTTGTGCTTGGCATGGCGGCAGAAAAACCAATGAGCATTATCAAAGCAAAAAGCAAAAACCAAATTGCCAACTCAACGGCGGCAATTGTTATAGAGCTATTGGGAGATAATGGATATGGCATTGTTGCTAAGGGCGTAAAAAGACCAATACAGCCTTCGGATATTGGAATCTTGGTGCGCAATAACTATGAAAGTAAAGCAATCAAACTGCTTTTAAGCAATTCAAATATTCCTGCCATTACGATCGATGAGACCAAATTGTCTGACACATTAGAAGCAAA